>JACCVZ010000324.1 GCA_013697905.1 Nocardioidaceae bacterium | reverse complement strand
GCACGATATACGGTCCCCGTCCGGATGCCGCCAGGTCGTACGCTGGAGCCGTGATCGAGATCGAGGCGGAAGTTCTGCTGGACGACGGGCTCGTCGTCGCTGCGTTCGAGGGGTGGAACGACGCCGGTGAGGCAGCCACCGACGCCCTCGACCACCTGCTTGCCAGCTGGCGGGCCCAGCTGGTTGCCAGCGTCGACCCGGAGGACTACTACGACTTCCAGGTCGTGCGACCACATGTCGGGTTCGCCAGCGACGGTGAACGCGAGATCAGCTGGCGTACCACCCGGTTGTGGCGTTGCCAGGTGGGTCCGGACGGCCGTGACGTCGTCCTGGTCACCGGGATCGAGCCGAACTTGCGCTGGCGGTCCTTCTGCACCGAGCTCCTCGACTACGTCACCTCGATCGGCGCCACCACGATGGTGACGCTGGGCGCCCTGCTCGCCGACGTGCCGCACACTCGCCCGGTGCCCATCACCGGTGTGTCGTCGGACCCGGAGCTTGCGCAACGCCACCGGTTACTGAAATCGCAGTACGTCGGACCGACGGGGATCGTCGGGGTCATCCAAGATGCGGCCGACCGCGCCGGCCTGCGGACGATGTCGTACTGGGCGGCGGTCCCCCACTACGTCGCCCAGCCACCGGCCCCGAAGGCCACCCTGGCCCTGCTGGGCCAGCTCGAGGATCACCTCGGCGTACCCATCGACCTGCGCGGGCTTCCAGAGGAGGCCAAGGCGTGGGAGCGCGGAGTCGACGAGCTCGCTTCCGACGACTCCGACGTCGCCGAGTACGTGCGCTCGCTGGAAGAGGAGCGCGACACAGCCGAGCTGCCCGAGGCTTCGGGCGACGCGATCGCGCGGGAGTTCGAGCGCTATCTCAAGCGCCGCGGAAGTGACGGCTAGTCGAGGCTGACACCAAGCGACGCCTCGACGGTGGCAGCCACCAGGTCGGCAGCTCCCTCGACGACGTCGTCACCGTCGCCGGCGAGCACGTCGTCGACCCACCGATCGACTGCCGCGAGGGCGGCCGGGGCATCGAGGTCGTCGGCAAGGGCCTGACGGACAGCGGCAGCGGTGGCGCGCGCGTCGGCGCCACCGCGGCGTACCGCTTCGGACCAGCGTTCGAGCCGCCGCTGTCCCGCCAGCAAAGCCGCGTCGGTCCAGTCCCAGTCGGTCCGATAGTGCCGGTGGAGCAGGGCCAGCCGGACGGCGCGCGAGTCGACGCCCTCAGCACGCAATGCGGAAGCCAGTACAAGGTTGCCGAGCGACTTCGACATCTTCGATCCGTCGTACCCGACCATGCCCTGGTGCACGTAGCTCCGCGCGAAAACCGTTCCGGGTCGCGCGGCCTGGCTCTCCGCCGCCGACATCTCGTGATGCGGGAACACCAGGTCGGATCCGCCTCCCTGGAGGTCGAAACCGACGCCGAGGTGGTGGGTGGCGATCGCGGCGCACTCGACGTGCCAGCCCGGGCGCCCGCTGCCGAGCTCACTGTCCCAGCTGGGCTCACCCTCGCGGTGCCGCTGCCACACGAGGCAGTCGAGCGGGTCACGCTTGCCCCGCCTGTCGGGGTCGCCGCCGCGTTCGCCGAACAGCGGCAGCATCTGGTCGCGCGTCAGTCCCGAGACGTCGCCGAAGGCAGGGTCGGCACTCACCGAGAAGTAGAGATCGTCGTCGACGTCGTACACGGCACCGCGCTCCCGCAGCTCTTGGATCAACCCCACGACCAAGTCCATCGACTCGACGGCGCCTGCAAACACGTCGGGTGGGATGACCGACAACGCCTCCATATCCTCTCGGAACAGTTGGGTCTCCCGCTCGGCTAGCGTCGCCCAGTCCTGACCCGTCGCGTGGGCACGTTCGAGCAGCGGGTCGTCGATGTCGGTGATGTTCTGGACGTAGCGAACCCGGTGCCCTGCCTGGCGCCAGGCCCGGACCACCAGGTCGAACGCGACGAACGTCGCGGCATGTCCGAGGTGGGTCGCGTCGTACGGCGTGATGCCGCACACGTAGATGCGCGCCTCGTCGGCCGGCTGGGTCTTTTCGACGAGGCCCGTGCGGCGGTCGTAAAGGCTCAGCTCAGGCGCGTCACCGAGCCGGCTGCGCGCAGACGTCGAGACCGGCGGGGGCGCCCAGGACTGCATGGCGCCAGCCTAACGCCGAAGGCTGAGCCGCCGATCAGGCGTCAGAACGGTGGCCACGGGATGACAGGCCACCTTTCGGTGGGCAGCGGCATGGCGTCGCCCGAGCGGAGGATGAGTGCCCGAGCCGTGAGCGCGTCGAGCTCGCGCCGGGTGAGGTGCGGCGCGAGCCGCCGTCCGAGCTCCGCGTCGAGCGCTAGCACGAGCGCGCTGATCCGGTCCACATCCTCGTCCCGAAGTGGTTCACCGCCCCACCCCCACAGCACCGTCCGGAGCTTGTCTTCGTGGTGCAAAGTGACCCCATGGTCGCACCCCCACAGCGAGGTGCGGTTGTCGGACACCACGACGTCCTCCCCGGGCGGCTCGAGCAGCACGTGGCCGCCCTTGCGATCGGCGTTGTTGATGACCGAGTCGAAGACAGCCATGTCGCGGAGCCGCTCGTCGTCCGCGTGGACCAGGAAAACGGGGTCGCCACGGTGGTCCTCCGCCTCCAGGACCACCAGCCAGCCAGGCTCGTCGAAGTCCGTCGCCACGACGTCGATCAGGGACTGCTCCAGCTCGGTCTCCACCCACCGCTGGCACATCCCGCTACCGAAGCGGCCGTCGCGCAGCACGGTGGGGGGTACGACATCGAAGCCGCTAGCCTGCGAGATCAGCCGGGCGGCATACTCACGACCTGCGAGGTTGCCGTCGGGGAAGTCCCATAACGGTCGCTCCCCCGCAATCGGCTTGTAGACGCAGGCGAGCTCGACGCCGTCGAGCGTCGTGGTGGCGAGGAAGGACGCGTTGGAGGCCGAAGGAAGCCGTCCCACCAGCTCGAGAGAGCCGTGTTCGAGGATCGTCTCCACCGCCTCGTCGTCAAGGACGGTTGGCGGTTCAGTCCGCAATGCGCCGGAAACCGTTCGCGCGTGGGCAGACATGGCCTTCGGGGTCGAGCGGGTTACCGCAGAACGTGCAGGGCGCTCTGCCCGCGGACACCACGCTTTGCGCGCGACGGACGAACGAGCGGGCGTAGCCGGGCTCGAGCCTGACGATCAGCACCTCGCCGGCCGTGACCTCGACCTCGACCGTCACCTCTTCGCTTTCGTCCGGGTCGTCGGTGGAGACCACCACGTCATCGTCGGACATCGGGAAAAGCTCCAGGATCACCTGGGCGGCGTCATTGTCCCAGCTCAACGTGATCGTGCCGACCCGGAACTCCTCCACGATCGGCTGGTCGAGCGGTTCCTTGTCATCGACGCCCGTCGGCGCGACAGCCGGGATCGCCGGGTCGCCTCCGCTGCGCCGCAGTGCCTCGTCAAGCAGCTCGTCGACACGCTCGGCAAGGACCAAGACCTGCTGTTTCTCCAGGGCGACAGTGGTGACGCGGGGGCCCTCCTTCGCCTGCAGGAAGAACGCACGCTGCCCTGGCTCACCGACCGTGCCCGCGACGAACCGTTCGGGTTGACTGAAGTTGTGGACGACGACGGACATGAGACGAGCCTACGACGTTGCCCGCGCGTCGCCCTACGACCCTGCTCCCCCTCCGACGGCCGCGTCGCTGCTCTTGCGGCGGCGGCGTTTGCGCTTCGGCGGAACGAGGCCGCCCACGTCGCCGTGTTCGTTGTATCGGACGACGAACGGGCGTAGCGCGGTGTAGGTGATCGCTGAGATGGAAGCGGGGTCGACGACAATGCGCTGGAAGTTGTCCAGGTGGGTGCCGAGTGCGTCGGCCAGGATCGATTTGATGACGTCGCCGTGGCTCACCGCCAGCCAGACAGCGCCGTCGCCGTGCTCGTCGGTGATGCGGTGGTCCCAGTCCCGGACGGCATCGAGGGCGCGGGCCTGCATCTGGCGGAGGGACTCTCCGCCCGGAAAGGCGGCGGCGCTGGGGTGGCCTTGGACCACTTTCCACAGTGGCTCCTTGGCCAGGTGCTTGAGCTCGCGCCCGGTCCAGTCGCCGTACCCGCACTCGGTGAGTCGCACCTCGTCCACGACCTGAGACGGGCCATTCTGGGCGGCTGCGACGGCCTCAGCGGTCTGCCGGCAACGTTCGAGCGGGCTGGAAACGACCGCGGCGAGCGGTAGCACCGCGAGCCGCTGGCCGGCGTCGGTTGCCTGAGCCTGTCCCACCTCGTCGAGCAGTACGCCGGGAGCCCGGCCGGCGAGGATCCCTCCGCTGTTGGCGTGCGTACGCCCGTGCCTGACCAACACCACCGTCGCCACGCAACCACCCTAATGCCGCGCGTCGATGGTCTCTTCACACTCGGGCCATGGCAGTCGCGTCACATCGAGTGTGAATCGCGCGCCGGGTGCCGGCCCCGCGACGCCTGGGTGGCGGCATCCGCGTCACAATGGGCCGGTGATCGTTGACTGCGCCGTCTACCGGGGGGGCATCCGCATACCCGTCGACGGCGACCCCCAGAGCCTGGTTGCCGCTCTCGAGACCGCCTGCCAGCAGGACGACTTCGTCTGGGTGGGACTGCATGAGCCGGACCAGCACGAAATGGACGACGTGGCAGCAAGGTTCGGCCTGCATCCGCTCGCGGCTGAAGACGCGGTCAGGGCGCATCAGCGGCCGAAGCTCGAACGATATGACCACGACTCGCTCTTCTTGGTGCTCAAGACCCTGTGGTACGTCGACGAGCAGGACGCCGTCGAGACCGGCGAGATCGCGATCTTCATGGGGAGCAACTATGTCGTCACCGTGCGGCACGGAGCTGGTGCCGGGTTGACGACGACGCGCCATCAACTCGAGGAGCACGCAGACGTGCTCGGCCACGGCCCGTTCTCCGTGCTGTACTCCGTCTGTGACCGGGTGGTCGACGATTACGAGGCGGTGGCCGGGGACCTCCAGACAGACGTCGACGAGGTCGAGCTGTCGGTCTTCTCGGACCACCGGGGCAACGACTCCCAGCGCATTTACACCCTCAAGCGTGAGGTGGCGGAGTTCCGGCGCGCAGTGGCACCGCTGCGGGAGCCGATGACACGTTTCGCCCACGGCGAGGTGAGCGGCATGCCTGACGAGGCCCGGGCGTTCTTCCGCGACGTCGCCGACCACGCCATCCGGGTCAGCGAGCAAGTCGAGTCACTCGACAATCTACTGTCCAGCGCCCACAACGCGCACATGGCGCGCATCTCGGTGCAGCAGAACAACGACATGCGCAAGATCTCGTCCTGGGTGGCCATCGCCGCCGTACCCACGATGGTGGCCGGCATCTACGGCATGAACTTCGACCACATGCCGGAGCTGCACTGGACCTACGGCTACCCGTTGGTTCTGGCAGCGACCGCGGCCGTCTGCTGCGCCCTGTTCCGGCTGTTTAAGCGATCCGGCTGGCTCTAGACGTCCCGCTGGACACGTCCAGGATCGCTGCACCCAGGTCACCTCACCCCAACCGGGCGGTCAGGTGGCGGAGACGACGCCGGTGCCGAGGAGCACCAACAAGACTGCGCCGACGGCGACCCGGTAGCCGACGAACCAGGTGATCGGGTGGCCGGCCACGAACTTCAGCAGCCAAGCAACCGAGGCATACGCCACCAGGAAGCTGATGACGGTCGCCACGAGGGTCGTGCCGACACCGATGTCGCCGCCGAGGGCGTCGGGGAGCTCCTTGATCCCGGCACCCATCAGGGCCGGGATCGACAAGAAGAACGACATGCGGGTGGCGGTCACCCGGTCGAGCCCGGCGAACAGGCCGGCCGAGATCGTCGCAGCGGACCTGGACACTCCCGGCACGAGCGACACCACCTGCACGACCCCGATGAACACGGAGTCTCGCAAGGTCAGATCCTGTTCGGTCCGCTGCTGCCGGCCGACCCGCTCGGCCAGCACCATCACCACGCTCCAGGCGATCAATGCTCCGGCTACCCACCACAGGTTGCGTAGCGCACCGGTGATGAGGCTTTCCCCCAGCAGCCCGGCCACGACGATGGGAACCGAGCCGGCGATGACATACCAGCCCATCCGGTAGTCGAACGTGCCGCGTACCTCGGGCTTGACGATGCCGCTGACCCAGGCGCGGGTGATGTTCCAGATGTCGCGCCGGAAGTACACGATCACCGCCAGGATCGCCCCCATCTGGATCACCACCGTGAACGCGGTGACCGCGGGGTCGTCGATCGACATTCCGAGCAGCTTCTCGGTGATCGTGAGATGACCGGTGCTGGAGACCGGAAGGAACTCGGTCAGCCCCTCGACGATGCCCAAGATGATCGCGTCGATGAGGTCCACGCGGGTCAGTCTGCTAGACCGCTGGCCTCCAGCGCTGCAGCGACCTGCCTCAGGTCCTCGATTCTTCCCTCGAGGTCGGGGGCGAACGAGCTGATCGTGAGCGTGGTCACCCCGGCCTCGGCGAAGGCGTGCAACCGCTCGGCCACGCGTTGTCTCGGTCCGATCAGGGACGTCTGGTCGATGAAGTCGAGGGGTACGGCGGCCATCGCCTCGCGGTGCCGCCCATCGAGGAAGAGGTCCTGGATCCGGGCGGCTTCCCCTTCGAAACCCATCCGGCAGGCCAGCTGGTTGTAGAAGTTCTGCTCTCTGGAGCCCATGCCGCCGACGTACAGTGCGGCGTAGCTGCGGATCGGGTCAGCACACGCGGCCAGGTCGTCCCCGAACGACACCGGCACGGTGGCGGCCACGTCGAAGGGGATATCCGGGACTGCGGCGCGGCCTCGACCGGCGGCGATGCTGGCCCGCAGGTGGTCAGCGTGTTCTGGCGAGAAGAAGATTGCTAGCCAGCCGTCGGCGATCTCGCCGGCAAGCTCGAGGTTCTTCGGGCCGACGGCGGCCACGTAGATCGGCAGGTCGTCGCGGTAGGGATGCAGGCTCAGCTTGAGCGCTTTGCCGGGACCGTCCGGCAACGGCAACGTGAAGAACTCGCCCTCGTGCCGCACGCTCTCACGGGCGAGGGCGGTGCGCACGATTTCGACGTATTCACGGGTCCGGGTGAGCGGCTTCGCGAAGCGGACCCCGTGCCATCCCTCGGATACCTGCGGACCTGAGACACCGAGCCCGAGCCGGAAGCGGCCCCGGCTCAGCAGGTCCAGAGATGCCGCAGTCATGGCGGTCATGGCCGGGGTGCGCGCCGGGATCTGCAGCACCGCCGCGCCCACGTCGATGTGCTCGGTCGTGGCCGCGAGGTAGCTCAGCACCGACACCGCATCGGACCCGTAGGCCTCCGCGACCCATGCGACGGCGTACCCGAGGCGCTCGGCCTCTTGCGCCAACGCCACCGGTTCGTCCGCTCCACCGCTGAGCACGTAGCCCATGCTCACACCAAGTCTCACCGTGTGACCGTAGCGGTCCGAGCGCCGACTGCCGCACCCGCAGCTGGCTTGACTGGCGGCTGTGGCAGGGGGCGCACCGATCGGTGCACTACTCTCGGCGCATGCTGCACCGCTACCTCGGCGCGACCGGTCTGCAGGTCTCGCGCTTGGGGCTTGGCACCTTGGCCTGGGGCACCGAGACCGACGAGCACGAGGCGGGCGATCAGCTCCGAGCGTTCGTCGACGCGGGGGGGACGCTGGTCGACACCGGGGCAGGGTACGGCGACGGCGCGAGCGAGCGGGTGCTCGGCGCACTGTTGGCGACCGACATCGACCGCGGCAGCATCGTGCTCGCGACCAAGGCCGGCATCGACCGGCGGGCTCGGGGTGAGGGCAACGTCGACGTCTCCCGGCGTGCCTTGCTCCGCACCCTCGACGAGTCGCTGGAGCGGCTGGGCACCGACCACGTCGACCTATGGCAGCTGCACCGCTGGTCCAGCTCCGTACCCCTTGACGAGACCCTGAGCGCTCTCGACGCGGCAGTGTCCTCAGGACGCGCGCGCTATGTCGGCATCTCCAACTACGCGGGCTGGCAGACGGCGTGGGCGGCGGCCCACCAGCTGGCGGCTCCGGGCCGCATCCGACTTGCCTCAACCCAGGTGGAGTACTCGCTCCTCGAGCGCGGCGTGGAGCGCGAGGTGGTGCCGGCCGCCGAGGCGCTTGGCATCGGGCTGCTGCCCTGGGCGCCGCTGGGGCGCGGGGTCCTGACGGGCAAATACCGCACGGGTATCCCGGCCGGCTCCCGGGCAGCGTCGAAGGTTTTCGAGCGTTACGTCGGCGCGCACCTCAACCCGATCGCCGCTCAGGTCGTCGAGGCGGTGGCCCGGGCCGCCGAGGGGCTCGAGCTGTCACCGGTGCAGGTCGCCTTGGCCTGGGTGCGTGACCAGCCGGGCGTGGTGGCCCCGATCGTCGGCGCCCGTACCATCGCTCAGCTCACGGGCTGCCTCAGCGTCGAGAGCCACACCTTGCCCGACGAGATCCTGGACGCCCTCGACGATGTGTCGGCACCGGTGATCGGCTATCCGGAGAGCTGACGCAGCGACGTCATTCGTTCGTGGTGAACGCGCGGCCTCCGCTGGTCGTCATACCGGGGTCGTTGTCTGAGTCCCGGTCGACTTGGCTCAGCCCGAAGGCCGCTCCCACCAAGGCAAGGTGGGAGAACGCCTGCGGGAAGTTGCCGACCATCCGCTGCCGGTGCGGGTCGTACTCCTCCGACAACAGCCCGACGTCGTTGCACAGTTTCACGAGGCGGCGCATCAGGGCATGTGCGTCGTCGACACGACCGGCCTTGGCGTACGCCGAGACCAGCCAGAACGAGCAGGCGACGAAGGGGTGCTCGTCTCCTTGGAGTCCGTCCACCCCCGTCTCCGTGCGGTAGCGCATCACCAGGCCGTCGCGGATGAGCTCCTTCTCGACCGCCTCGATCGTGCCGAGGACTCGGGGGTCGTCGCCAGGCAGGAATCCGACGAGCGGGATGACCAGCAGCGAGGCGTCGACCTCGCGGGTGTCGTAGTGCTGGACGAACGAGTTGCGCTCCCTGTCGAAGCCGTGCTCAAGGATCTCGGCGCGTACGTCGTCGCGGACCTTGCGCCAGTGGTCGACGTCGCCCGAGAGTCCCTGCCGCTCGACGCCGGTGATCGCCCGGTCGAAGGCCGCCCAGACCATCACCCTAGAGTGCGTGAAGCGGCGCCGTGGGCCGCGGATCTCCCACAGACCGTTGTCCGGCTTCTGCCAGCTCTGACAGAGCTCGTTGATCAGGGACCGTTGCAGTGACCACGAGTGGCGGTCTTCGACCAGGCCGACGGTGCGCCCCAGCTCGAGAGCGATGAGCACCTCACCGAGCACGTCGGTCTGCCGCTGGCTGACCGCCCCGTTCCCGATCCTGACTGGTCGTGAGTCGGCGTACCCCGGAAGGTGGTCGAGCTCGCGCTCCGGCAGATCACGCGCGCCGTCGACGGCGTACATGATCTGGAGGTCCTTGGGGTCGCCGGCGATGGCCCGGAGCAGCCAGTCTCGCCACAGCCGCGCCTCGTCGTCGTAGCCGGTAGTGAGCAGCGCCTCGAGCGTGAGCGAGGCGTCTCGAAGCCAGCAGAAGCGGTAGTCCCAGTTGCGCGAACCGCCGAACGTCTCAGGCAGCGACGTGGTGGGTGCCGCAACGATCCCTCCGGTGCCGCCATGGGTCAGCATCCGGAGAACCAGCAGGGAGCGGACGACGTGATCCCGGTAGGGGCCCTCATAGCTGCAGCGCTCCGCCCACCGCTCGCTTAGCTCGGTGGTCTCGGTGAGGCGTTTGTCGACGTCGAGCATCGGCGGCACCGGATGGTGTGACTTGAACCAGGTGGTGGAGAACGTCAGGGTGTCGCCTGCACCCACCTCGAACTCGTCGACGTGCCGGCCGTCCTCGGCCTTGGGTAGCCGGGAGCCGCGGACGATGAGCATGTCGGGACCGGCGATCGCGGAGATGATCGGCCGGCCCTCGTCGTCCTCGCGCCGGGTCACCCAGGGCCAGATCTTGCCGTAGCCGAAGCGCACGACCCATTCGTGGCGCATCGCGACAGTGCCTTCGACACCCTCGATACGGCGTACGACGTCGGCTCGGCCGTCGCCGATGGGCATCACGTCGATGACCTTGACGACGCCCGAGTCGGTGGTGTGGGTCGTTTCGAGCACGAACGTGTTGCCGATGTACCGCCGGCTCGACCGGGCCTCGTCGACAGGCCCGATCAGCCAGCGACCGTGATCCGGTGTCCCCAGCAGCGCCGCGAAGCAGGCCTGCGAGTCGAAACGCGGCAGGCACAGCCAGTCGATGGAACCGTCCAGCCCGACCAGGGCGCACGTGCCGGTATCGCCCAGCAGGGCGTAGTCCTCGATCGGCAGGGCCATGATGTGAGGGTAGGAGACGGAAGCCATGTGCCACCATGGGGGGCGTATGGAGTTCGAGTTCCAGCGTTTCTCGCTGCCGTGCACCGTCTCCCGGTCCGCGGTGCGTCGGCTGCTTGTCGACCATGCCGAATATGGCGGGTGGGAGCTGGCTCGGCTGCGCCTCTATCCCGATGGCACGCGCAAGGTGGAGCTGCGTCGCAAGATCTTGCGGGTGCGACCCACGCTGCACGCCGACTTCCGCCCACGGGTCTGACGCACCCGTCCCGGCGTACGCCGACCGCTCAGGCTCGGTCCAGGAAGTCGTCAAGTACGCGGGCGCTGAACTCCAGCGCGTCGATCGGCACCCGTTCGTCGACCCCGTGGAACAGTGCGGTGAAATCAAGGTCCGGTGGCAGTCGCAGGGGTGAGAAGCCGAAGCAGCGGATGCCGAGCTTGCTCCATGCCTTCGCGTCGGTGCCCCCTGACATCAAGAAGGGCAGGACCGTCGCGTCCGGGTCCGCGGCGAGTAGTGACGCCTTCATCGCCTCGACCAGCGCACCGTCGAACGGCGTCTCCAGCGCCTTGTCCCGAACCAGCACCTCGTAGCTGACGCTGTCAGGGAGCAGCGAGCGCAGCGTCGCGAAGAACTCGTCCTCGTACCCGGGCAGGAACCGGCCGTCGATCGCCGCGGTCGCCTCGCCAGGGATGACGTTGTGCTTGTAGCCCGAGTCGAGCATCGTCGGGTTCGCTGTGTTGCGGACAACCGCGGCGAGCATCCGCGCCGCTGGCCCGAAGTGCTCGATCAGCGCGTCCACATTGTCCTCGACGTTGTGGTAGCCGGTCAGCGAGGCGACCTCGTCGAGCAGTGCCCCCATCGCCGGCGTCAGCCGCACCGGCCACTCGTGTCGCCCGATCGCGGCAACGGCCTCTGCCAGTGCCGTCACCGCGTTGTCGGAATTGCGCATCGAGCCGTGGCCGGCGGTGCCATGCGCACGCAACCGCAGCCAGGCGATACCCTTCTCGGCCGTCTCGACGAGATAGAGCCGCTTGCCCTTGACGGTTGCCGAGAAGCCACCGACCTCGCCGATCCCCTCGGTGACACCCTCGAACCATTCCGGTCGCTGGTCGGTCAGCGGGTGGGCACCTTGGATGCTGCCGGCCTCCTCGTCCGCTGTGAACGCCAATGTGATCGCCCGCTGCGGCAGCCGACCCGCCCGGGCACGAGCGCGCACCACCGACAGGATCGCCGCATCGAAGTCCTTCATGTCGACGGCGCCCCGGCCCCACACGTACCCATCGACGACCTCGGCGGCGAACGGGTCGACCTTCCAGTCGGCTGTGGATGCGGGTACGACGTCGAGGTGGCCGTGCAGCAGCAGCCGGTCGGATGCGTTCGGGTCACCCCAAGGGGCCACTACCGACGTCCGTCCGGCGGACGGTTCGAACAGCCGTGGCTCGAGGCCGACGTCGGAGAGCAGTCCCGCGACATACTCGGCGGCAACCCGCTCCCCCGGCCCCGAGTCGTCGCCAAAGTTTGAGGTGTCGATCCTGATGAGCTCACGGCAGATGTCGGTGACTTCGGCCTCGGGTCGGTAGAGCTCGCTCATCTGATCATCATGCCCCAGCCTGACTGGGCTGGTCCTACCCCGCGCGACCGCGGCCTACGCCAAGAAGTCCCTGCCAGGAGATCAGAGTATGGCGCACCTTTGCTATCGTGGTGCGTCGCTCACCGATCGCGGTGAACCACGTCCGGGTGGCGGAATAGGTAGACGCGCTAGCTTGAGGTGCTAGTGCCCGTATTAGGGCATGGGGGTTCAAGTCCCCCCTCGGACACTTCGAAAGACCAGGTCTGACCTGCGGGCTTTGTCCATTCCAGGCCGGTCTCGCGCTTGATAAGTAGGTCCCCTCTGTTGTCAAGGGTTACCCTCGAGCGACACCTGTCGGCGAGGGCGGGCAGAGCTACTTTGAGCCGGGCAATCCCCTCTTGGGCCACGACCTCACCAGCGGTGCCCGGCGGGAACGCAGTCCGAAAAGAGCCACAACCACAAGGCTGGGCAGCCGCGATAGAGAGCGACCCACCGAGCACCCCAACAACAGCCTGGCCGGGCCGCCGCCCTAGGAAAACCATAAGTAGCCGCGTCCGGGCGCTGAGTTGGCGGGACCGCGAGGCGCGACGCCTGAAGCGGATCAAGGTACTGAATCGTCAGCGCGGCACGCTGCGGATCTCATCGCTGTCCCAACGGCTCCTCACCACTCAGTTCAGCAAGCTTGTCCAGCCCAGAGTGCTGATGGGTCTGCAGGCGATCGACCGCGTCGCTCAGCTCCGCGGAGTCGCCGTGCTCAGGCGGGATCCGCGCCGGGTTCAGCGGGACCGCATTGGCCCAGTCCTTGATGTCGGGCTCGGATCCAAACGACATCGTGGCCCGGGCGCCCAGGACGGTCATCGATGCCCACCCAGCCAGCGTGTCGGCGTACGGCGTCGGTGGGCACAGCCGGTTCTTCTCCACATCGTGCTGGCGAGTCGCCTCGACGTACCCAGCGAGCGCCGCGCCGAAGCACGGAAATCCAGCCCGGATCGGCTGCAGCGTGATGGCTGAAGGACCCCAGATCGGCACCAGGGGCGGACACTGCAGACCCGCGGCCGCGCAGTGCACGACGAGCGCGTCTTTCGCTATCTCGACTGAACCTTCCCGGAGTGTGATGCGCCCAGGATCCACAAGCCGAACATGCCCCAGCCGTACAACGTTCTCGATCGTGCGCAGCTGCTCGAGCTCCCA
>JACCVZ010000091.1 GCA_013697905.1 Nocardioidaceae bacterium | reverse complement strand
TCAACAAGCTCAGCGCCATCAGGCCGGTCCAGAAGATCGGCATGGACACCCCGGCCAGCGCCACCGTCATCGCCGCCGTGGCGCTGCTGTTCGTCGTCAGCGTCATCACCTTCTCGATCTTTTACCTTGTCCCGCGGCTGGCCGGTGCCTCCGCAGAGTCGCTGGCGACGCGATACGTCGGCCGGACCGCGACCGAGCAGACGGTGAAGCTCACTGCCGAGCGGGTCGGCTTCAACGACCCGTTCTATTTGCAGTACGCCCACTACGCCAAGGGCATCTTCGTCGGATCCGAGTACGACATGGGCTCTCAGGTCGTCAACTGTCCGGCCCCGTGCCTCGGCTACTCCTTTCTCACTCGGCAGGCCGTCTTCCCTGAGCTGCTCGACCGGGCGCCAGTGACGTTCTCGCTGGCCATCGGCGCCGCGGTGATCTGGGTGGTGTTCGGCGTCGCGGTCGGCGTGCTCTCGGCCCTGCGGCGTGGCTCGCTCTTCGACCGTGTCGCGATGATGGTCGCGCTGGCCGGTGTTTCGCTACCGATTTTCTGGACCGGCCTCATCGCCCTCGCGTTCTTTAGCTACCGGTGGGGCCTCACCCCACCGGGTGGCACCTTCGTCCCGTTCACCGAGAATCCGCTCAGATGGGCCGAAGCGCTGATCCTGCCCTGGACCACCCTCGCACTGCTGTTCTCGGCGCAGTACGCCCGGCTCACCCGTGCGGGAATGCTCGAGACGATGAACGAGGACTACATGCGGACCGCCCGGGCAAAGGGACTGCCGGAGCGAAGGGTGGTGGTCAAACACGGCCTCCGAGGTGCGCTGACCCCGATCGTGACGATCTTCGGTCTCGACTTCGGGCTGCTCATTGGCGGCGCCGTCCTGACCGAGCGGGTCTTCTCGCTCAACGGGCTCGGCAACTACGCCGTCCAGGGCATCTTCGCCAACGATCTGCCCAAGATTTTGGGGGTCACCCTGGTGGCGGCGCTGTTCGTCGTGATCGCCAACTTGGTGGTCGATCTCCTCTACGCCGTCGTCGACCCGAGGGTGCGGACCAAGTGACCGACTTTCTGGACGAGCAAGTGCCGGGACCGGCTGCTGGCAACCACCCGTTCCTGGACGTGCGCGACCTTCGGGTGCACTTTCCGACCGACGACGGCGTGGTCAAATCTGTGGACGGACTGTCCTTCCAGGTGGAGCGTGGACAGACATTGGGCATCGTGGGCGAGTCCGGCTCGGGCAAGAGCGTGACCAGCATGTCAATCATGGGCCTGCACAAGGTCGGCACCGCGGACATCTCCGGCGAGATCCTGCTCGACGGGCAGGATCTCATCTCGTCGTCGCGGGAAGAGGTGCGCCAGCTGCGTGGCAAGCGGATGGCGATGATCTTCCAGGACCCGCTCTCGGCAATGCACCCTTACTACACGGTTGGCAACCAGATCATCGAGGCCTACCGGGTGCACAACGACGTTTTGAGGAAGGCGGCGCGCGCACACGCGATCGAGATGCTCGACCGGGTCGGCATCCCGGAACCCCACAGTCGGGTCGACGCCTACCCACACGAGTACTCCGGCGGCATGCGACAGCGAGCGATGATCGCGATGGCACTGTCCTGCGACCCGGACCTCTTGATCGCGGACGAGCCGACCACCGCGCTGGACGTCACCGTGCAGGCCCAGATCCTCGATCTGATCCGAGACCTACAGAAGGAGTTCAACTCAGCCGTCATCATCATCACCCACGACCTCGGCGTAGTCGCCGAGCTCGCCGACAGCATCTTGGTCATGTACGCCGGGCGCGGTGCGGAGTACGGCTCCGCCGACGATATCTTCGATGCACCCCAACACCCCTACACCTGGGGATTGCTGGGGTCGATGCCGCGCCTGGACCGGGAGCGCACGAAGCGTCTGCTGCCGATTCCGGGCGCTCCGCCCAGCCTGATCAACGTCCCGAGTGGCTGTGCCTTCCACCCCCGCTGCGGCTATGCCGGTCGCAATGGTGGCCTGAGCGAGACCGAGCGTCCCGATCTCGTGGACACCGGTCACCGGCACATGGTCGCCTGTCACCTGTCGAGTGCGGAGCGCCGCAAGATCTGGACCGACGACATCAGGCCGAAGCTCTGATGATCGAG
>JACCVZ010000256.1 GCA_013697905.1 Nocardioidaceae bacterium | reverse complement strand
ATCTACACCCACGTGACTGCCGAGCGGCTGCGAAGTGCCTACCATCAGGCTCACCCTCGCGCTTGACGAGTCCTGAGAGCCCCACCGAGCAGCAGGGTTGCGGCCACCGCGGCCGTGAGCCCAAACGTACGTCGCAGCTCGCCGGGCGGTCCTGCTGACGCCGTCGCGGAGCCGGTGGACGACGGTGCCTTGCGGGCGGCTTGAAACGAGCCGCCATGTCTGTCATCAGGCGGGAATGGTTTCAGCCGCACCGGTCGTGGTCCCAGCAAGCTGAGCGGGTCGACGTAATCCACGCCCTCGCGTACCCCTAGGTGGAGGCAGCTCTGGGGCCAGCAATGTGAGGATGTGGTCGTCAGGGTGCCGATGCGGTCGCCGGCTGTCACTACCTCACCCACATCGACATCAGCACTCACCGGCTCATACGTCGAACGAAAAGCACCGTGGTCGACGACCACGACGCCGCGACCCGCCAGCCGGGCCGCGAAGGTCACGATGCCGGCACCGATGGCCTGCACCTCCTGACCTGCCGCGCCCGCGAGGTCGACTCCTCGATGACCTGGGCCGTAGTCGCTGTCGGGCAGGTCAAAGGTCGCGACCACAGGTGGCGGTGGGCTCAGCGGCCACACCCAGCGGTCGCCGGCAGCGACGGCCGGCACGCCAGCTGTCAAAGTCAGGGCGAGACCACAGGCAAGGGCGCTCAACAGCGAGATCATGCGGTGGTGCGACATGCCTTCAGGCTGCTCCTGCCGAGGCACCGGTGTCAGCCCGCTTCCCGCCGGCTGTGGACAGCGGGCGATCTCGACGAACCTGGGGACGATGGACGGATGGGAGGCGGTGATCACGCGTTCGATCCGGCCGCCGAGTTCCACTACACTGGGCGCAGCGATCCGTCCGTACGGGTCGACTTCGCACGCCCACAGACCACGGTGTGATCCGTCGGGTGTGTGCCTCGGTCCTGGTCCCTGCTGATGTCGGCGAGGAATCAGGCGGCACACACGTGGGAGTCAGGGTCTCGACATTGAGACAGACAACCGACTGCGGCGCTTCGGCGCCGCACAGATGGTGCTCCTCGCGAGCACCCAAGGAGGCACGCACATGGCCGTCGTGACCATGCGCCAGCTGCTCGAAAGCGGAGTCCACTTCGGGCACCAGACCCGCCGTTGGAACCCGAAGATGAAGCGATTCATCATGACCGAGCGCAACGGCATCTACATCATCGACCTGCAGCAGTCGCTCGCTTACATCGACCGCGGCTACGCGTTCATCAAGAGCGCGGTCGCCACCGGCGGAAACGTGCTCTTCGTCGGTACGAAGAAGCAGGCCCAGCAGGCCATCTCCGAGCAGGCCAAGCGCGTGGGCATGCCCTACGTCAACCAGCGCTGGCTCGGCGGCATGCTCACCAACTTCCAGACGGTGCATCAGCGTCTGCAGCGCCTCAAGGAGCTCGAGGAGATCAACTTCGACGACGTTGCCGGCTCAAGCCGCACGAAGAAGGAGCTCCTCCAGATGCGGCGCGAGAAGGACAAGCTCGATCGCACGCTCGGCGGCATCCGCGACATGGGCCGCGTGCCGGCTGCAGTGTGGATCGTCGACACGAACAAAGAGCACCTTGCCGTCGACGAGGCCCGCAAGCTGGGCATCCCGATCGTCGCGATCCTCGACAGCAACTGCGACCCGGATATGGTCGACTTCCCGATCCCGGGCAACGACGACGCCATTCGCTCCGTCGCGTTGCTGACACGAGTCGTCGCCGACGCCGTCGCCGAGGGGCTGATGGCCCGGGCTGGGGTCAGGACCGGCAGCGAGGCCACGGGGGAGGAGCTTGGCGCCGAGGAGCCGTTGGCTCAATGGGAACGTGAGCTGTTGGAGGGCCAGGCTGACCAGGCCGCAGTCGAAGCCGGCACAGGCGACGCGGCCGCAGTGGTGACACCGGCAGCGGAGTCGGCGGGAACGTCCCCGCCGGCCGCTGACGCTGACTCCGACGTGGTCACCAGTGGGGGAGAGCCGGTGCCCGCCGAGCCCGTCCCGTCCGAGGACGCGGTCAGCCCAGCCGAGTCGACCGCCGACGACGTCACCACCACCGGTGGGGAGCCCGTCACTGACGAGCCTGTCCCGTCCGAGGACGCGGTCAGCCCATCTGAGCCGACCGCCGACGACGACACCACGAGCGAGACCGCGACGAGCTGACCAGCACAGCACGCTCACCTACGCCGAGGGCATCGGTGGAAACCTTTGCCCTCGTGAAGCCACAGCAGACAAGGAACGGATAGACATGGGTAGCACCGCCGCAGACGTGAAGAAGCTGCGCAATGCAACGGGCGCCGGGATGATGGACTGCAAGAGGGCCTTGGATGAGGCAGACGGCGACTTCGAGAAAGCCATCGAGGTTCTGCGGGTCAAGGGGGCCGCGAAGGCCGCCAAGCGGGGAGCGGAGCGAACGGCCTCCGCCGGGCTGATCGCCACCGCCGGCGGCGCACTGGTCGAGCTCAACAGCGAGACCGACTTCGTTGCCAAGTCCGACCAATTCATCGCCCTGGCCGAACAGGTGGTCAATGCCGCGGAGCAGGCGAAGGCCAGCGACGCCGAGGCCTTGAAGCAGGTCCGGGTTGATGACGGCCAGACCGTTGCCGAGGCTGTGGAGGCCGTCGCGGTCGTGATTGGCGAGAAGATCGAAATCGGTCGGGTCGCGTACTTCGACGGCAGCTCGACCGCGTACATGCACCGTCGGTCGACCGACCTTCCACCGGCCGTCGGTGTGTTGGTCGCCTACGACGGGGACAACGAGGAGGCAGCGCGCGCCGCTGCCATGCAGATTGCTGCGATGCGCCCGCAGTACGTGAGCCGTGACGAGGTGCCCAGCGAGATCGTCGCCAAGGAGCGCGAGATCGCCGAGGCTACCGCCCGCGAGGAAGGCAAGCCCGAGCAGGCGCTGCCCAAGATCACCGAGGGTCGGGTCAACGGCTTCTTCAAGGATGTCGTGCTGCTTGAGCAGCCTTCGGTGCAGGACTCCAAGAGGACCGTGAAGGCGGTCCTCGACGAGGCCGGTGTCACGGTCACCGGCTTTGCTCGGTTCGAAGTGGGCCAGGGTTAGGTCGACGGATAGATTCTCCAGCGCGACACTAGGGTCGACCGAACGACCGGCGACGTCACGACCGAAGGGGCTGATCATCGTGGGGCTGGAAGACACAGCCAGCGCACCTGCCCAGACGGCCTACCGCCGGGTCCTGCTGAAGCTCTCGGGCGAGGTCATCGGCGGCGGCCGAGTCGGCGTCGACCCCGACGTCGTGCACGGCATCGCCCGGCAGATCGCTGAGGTAGTCCGGTCGGACGTGCAGGTCGCCATCGTCCTCGGTGGCGGCAACTTCTTCCGCGGGGCAGAGCTGCAGCAGCGCGGCATGGACCGCGCGCGTGCCGACTACATGGGCATGCTGGGCATCGTGATGAACTGCCTGGCGCTCCAGGACTTCCTCGAGAAGCAGGGCATCGAGACGAGGGTGCAGACGGCCATCACGATGGGCCAGGTGGCCGAGCCCTACATTCCCCGCCGGGCCATCCGCCACCTAGAGAAGGGCCGGGTCGTGATTTTCGGCGCCGGCGCCGGATTGCCGTTCTTCTCCACCGACACGGTGGCTGTCCAGCGCGCGCTGGAGACCAGGTGCGAAGTCGTGCTGATGGGCAAGAACGGGGTCGACGGCGTCTACACGGCCGATCCGCGTCTCGACCCTACGGCAACCAAGCTGGACTCCATCACCTACCAAGAGGCGTTGCAGCAAGGTCTCAGGGTGGCCGACGCGACGGCGTTCGCCTTGTGCATGGAGAACAAGCTGCCGATGGTCATCTTCGGCATGCACGACGAAGGTGCGATCGCCAGAGTGGTGGTGGGTGAGAAGATCGGCACCTACGTCGGAGTGGCATGAGTTCACGGGACATGGTGATGAGGAAATCACGTCGCACCCGCTGCGACGTACGACCGAGAGGAGCGCGGCGTGATTGACGCAAGTTTGAGCGAGGCCAACCAGAAGATGCACAAGGCGGTCGAGGTGGCGAAGGACGACTTCGCGTCGATCCGTACCGGTCGAGCTCACCCCGCGATGTTCGCCAAGCTCACAGCCGACTACTACGGCACTCCGACGCCCTTCCAGCAGCTCGCGTCATTCAGCAACCCAGAGCCGCGGGTCGTGACCATCAACGCCTACGACCGCCAGGCGCTTGCTGCCATCGAACGAGCCATCCGCGATTCCGACCTCGGTGTCAACCCCACCAATACCGGTGACCTGCTGCGGGTCGTGATGCCCGAGCTCACCGAGGAGCGTCGCAAGGACTACATCAAGCTCGCCAGAGGAAAGGCGGAGGACGCCCGTGTCTCCGTCCGCAACATCAGGCGGCATGCCAAGCAGAGCATGGAGAAGGAGCTCAAAGACGGTGACGTGAGCGAGGACGAGGTCTCCGGCGCGGAAAAACGCCTCGACGTGATGACGAAGAAGCACGTCGACCAGATCGACGACTTGCTCAAGCACAAGGAAGCCGAGCTGCTCGAGGTCTGAGCACCCTCATGTCCGACACTCGACCGGCGCCGGTGGCCAAACCGAACCGCGCCGGCAGGGATCTGCCAGCCGCGATCGCCGTCGCTGCAGGGCTCATCGCCCTCGTCGTCGCCTCGCTAGCGTTCGTCAAGGACCTGTTCTTGCTGGTTGTGGCAGGCGCAATCCTCATCGGCCTGTGGGAGATGGGCAAGGCACTGGCACACCAAGGCACCTGGATTCCCACCGTCCCGGTCTGGATGGGCGCCGTGGCGATGGTGGGGGGCGCCTACTACGGCGGACCTGACGTCCTCATCGTGATCTTGGCGGCGACCGTCTTGGCGTCGATCCTGTGGCGGATGCCCCGGGGACACCCTGGTTTCGTGCGCGACGTGTCCGCTACGGTCTTCTGCCTCATCTACCTGCCGTTCTTGGCATCGTTCGTGGCGCTGCTGCTTGCACCGGGCGACGGCATCCGGCGGGTACTGACCTTCATCGCCGTCACCATCGCGTCCGACATCGGCGGCTACGCGGTAGGAGTGGTGGCCGGACGGCACCCGATGGCACCGCTCATCAGCCCGAAGAAGACCTGGGAGGGCTTCGGTGGCTCACTCGGGTTCTGCATGGCGGCAGGAGTGGCGTGCATGATCTATCTTGTCGACGGCACATGGTGGGTCGGACTCGTACTGGGAATCGTGGTGGCGGCGGCGGGCACCCTGGGCGACCTCGCAGAGTCAATGATCAAGCGCGACCTCGGCATCAAGGACATGAGCCGGGTGCTTCCCGGCCACGGCGGCATCATGGACCGCCTCGACTCGCTGCTCGCCACGGTGTCTGTCGTCTGGTTGGTACTGCACTTCGTGCTGCCCGCGGTGTGACGGCCACCCGCCCGGCGGCGTCAGCTGTTGGCGACCGGACGCGGGTCGCTGGCAATCACCACGACGTTGCTGAGGTAGATCGATCCGTTCCAGTCCTCGCAGGTGACCACGGCAAGCCGGCCTGGTCCCTCTTGGGTGAAGACACTGCTTGCCTCGGCGGCGAGCGTTCCCTTGTTGTAGATCGTGACGGCCGAGACCGTGTAGACAAGGTCTCCCTCGGAACGCGTCAAGAGCACCCGGTCACCGACCTGGAGGTTTTCCAGATTGTCCAGGGCGCCGCCGCCGGTGTGGACGGTGTGGCCGGTGAGGATCGCGGTTCCCTCGCGGGAACCAGGCTTGGCGCCTTGAGCCCACCAGCCGACCGTGGTGTAGTCCGACGGCGGCACCAACGTCAACGAACCGTCGAGACCGATCTCTGTGACGGCGGCGTGGACACCCAACGCGGGCAGATGGAGCTCGGCCGGTACCCCAGGCAGGATGCGCGGGGGGATGGAGCTGGCGTTGGCAGATGGAGGTCGCGGGTGCCTGGCGGGGGAGGTGCTCCTCGGTTGCGCCGAAGTACCCGGCATGGACGAGGTGTGGGGTGCAGCCGAGTCCTGCGGTCCGGCGGTGAAAGCCGGTGTTGAGGAGGCCACCGGCGGCGCGGCATCCTCTGGGGCCGTTGAGTCAGCTGAGGTGTAGAGGGCGGACACCGCGACGAGCGCGACCCCGGCGACGGTGATCGTCACAGCGCCGCGGCTGCTCTGTGCGCGCCCGTGTCTCGACCTCACAGCGTTCGTCCTTAGCTAGCTCGGCGTACCTGGTGGGAATGGACACAAGCATCGGGGTACGTGCCCTGCTTCGAGCGTACCCGGCTTAACAATGTCTGAGGCAGCTTCGCCCGCTTGCGAAGGAAACCGCCGGGCTCGCCATCATGCGATGGCAGGGAGCCCGGCGGCGACCGTCGTGCTGGTTGCTCAGCTCATCGAACAGCTGTCAGGCGTCGGTACGGCTACGACGAAGCGAGATCGCTCCAGCTGAGGCCACGGCTAGTCCGCCGACCATACCGACGAGGCCGAGCAAGTTCGGCTCGTTGGTGGAGCCGGCCGGAGTCATCGTCGGACCGCTGAGACCCGCGTCGACCGCAGTGGGCACGATCTGGCTCTCGTTTGGCAGCACCGACGAGGGTGCCTCGTCACCGGGGCCGTTCGACTGCCTGGGCCGAACTGACATCGACGGTGACGTGTCCGTGGTGTCTGTGTCTGTCGTCTCCGTAGGCACGGTCGACTCCGTCGGCAGGACCGTGGTGGTGGTCTCGGTGGGCTGCGTCGAGGTGGTGGTCTCGGTGGGTTGCGGCGTTGTCACGACGTAGTACGAGACGTGACTGATGTCGTGGCCGCCGAAGGCTGACTTGTCGATTGTTCCGCTGGTAGGCCCGACGAAGGTGAACTCGTAGATGTCGGTACTTGCCTTGATGCAGATGTGCAGGGTCGTCCCTACCTCGACGTTGTACGTCAGGGCGCTCGGGCCGTAATTGAACGAGAAACCGTCACCGCTGGCTGCGCCGCTGCTGCTATCGATTTTTGTGGTGTACGGCGGGTTCGGGCATTGGTCGGCGGCCCCTTGGGCCGCAAGCTGCGGCGTCGCAGTGGCGCCGGCTGACACGTTCGTGGCGAGGCCGAAACCGAACGCCGCGACGCCTAGCGTCAGCAGGAGGGTGGTGATGACACGCTTCATGGCATTTCCTTCGGGACAAGACTGGGACTAGGCAAGACGATCTCGCTCATAGTTATTCGGCACTAGGAGGAGAGTAGCCGCGATTTCTCCCTCAGCGCACCCAAATGACGGTCTTCGCCCTGACAATTGTCGCGTAGCTATACAGTATCAACGCATAGTAATGCGAAAACCACGCTGAGTAATCATGGTCTCGCAGTGAGATACCACTGTTGGGAATTGGTCCTATTCTGCGAACTGGGTCAGATCAGCGGCTAGCCCCGTGTGGGCGACCCCTGAAAGGGCCCGTGCCACTCCTGCGGGCATCGCCGCCTCGCCCAGCAGCCCTAGCGTGGTCCTGATGGCGAAGTCGCGCCACAGGCTCGGCTGGTCGAGCATGGCGTGCCGAGCTCCCGCCAGCTCGAACCGCGCGGCAGCAGCGCCAGCCCGCCGCAACCGGGCGGCGTACAGCAGACTTTGGGGCGCCGACGTCATCCGGTCGCGGCTGCCATGCGCAATGACGAATCGTTGATCGGCCCGCAATACGTGCGGCAGTGGTTCATGCCCCGGCAGCCAGGGCGCGAGTCCGCACACGCCGACGACCGAGGGGTAGCTCGAAACCGCGAATGCAGTGCGCCCCCCCATCGAGTGCCCGAGCAGGGCCACCGGACCACCTCCGACGTCCGCTCCGATCCGGTCGAGCGCCCACAGGGCGTCGGACACCGGATCAGGGGTCCCGTGCTCAGCGTTCCACCCTCGAAAGCGGTAGCGGAGCAGGTAGACCGCGGGCTGCGGCGCTGCCTTGCGTAGACCGAAGTACATGTCGAACATCCGAATGTAGGAGAGCTGCCACGGCGACGTGGGCATCTGGCTGCGCTCGCGCCCCCCGTGGAGCACCAGCACAGCCGAACGGGCACCTTTGCGGCCGCCGCGCAGCGACAAAGAGCGGGTCTCAGTCATGCGACGCATCATCGCCGACGATCTGCTGGCGTCCAGCGGGGGCCCTTCGTCGTTGCCGCTCGGTGGCGTTGCCTCTAGGGTCGGGTGTCATGTCGATGCATCGCATCCTGGTTGCCGCGCTGGCAAGCGCCGCCGCCTGCACCCTGCTCAGCACACTGACCGTCGCTCCGCTTGCTACCGCCCACGGCAATCACGACGGCCACGGTCGCCAACACGAGCATGGCCGGTCGTACTCGTGGCAGATCACACCCACGGGGAGCAACGAAGAGTTCCGCGGACTCGCCGCGGTCAACCGGCGTACGGCTTGGGTCAGCGGCGAGGACGGCTCCGTGCTGCGTACGACTGATGCGGGCGTCTCCTGGCGCGATGTGTCACCTGCTGGCGCCAAGGGTCTGGCGTTGCGTGACATCGAGGCGTTCGACGAACGGCGGGCTGTGACGCTGTCGATCGGCCCTGGGAACGACTCGCGCATCTACGCGACCGATGACGGCGGTCGCAGCTGGACCGAGACGTTTCGCAATACCGCGGCGGCAGCGTTCTACGACTGCATGGCGTTCGGGCCACGCGGCCAGGGTCTCGCCCTCAGCGATCCGGTCAACGGATACTTCCGGCTGGCCCGCACGACCGACCACGGCCGCACCTGGACGGTCAACGACAATGCGGGGATGCCGCCCGCCGAGCCCGGCGAGTTCGCGTTCGCAGCGAGCGGCACCTGCATCGTCTCCCGACCAGGCGACAGGTTCTGGTTCGCCACCGGTGGCGTGGACCACCCCCGCATCTTCCGCTCCAACGACGGCGGTCGGTCGTGGACGGTCACCGAGACACCGCTACGCGGGGGCGCATCGGCCGGCATCTATTCCGTCGACTTCCGCGACGCACGCCATGGCGTCATCGTCGGTGGAGACTTCGCCGACGAGGACAACGGTGCCGACGCAGCCGCGGTGTCGCGTGACGGTGGCCGGACGTGGTCCCTCAGTGACGGACCCGTGACTGGCTATCGCTCCGGCGTCGCCTACGTCAACGGGCGCGCAGTGATCGCGGTGGGGCCGAACGGCAGCGACGTAAGTCGTGACGGCGGCCTGACCTGGCGTCGGTTCGACAGCGACAGGTACGACGGCGTCCAGTGCACTCGGAGTGCCTGCTGGGCGTCCGGCACCGATGGCCGCGTCGCCCGGTTGAATCTCTGAGGCGCTGCGCAGCCTTCCGGCGCGCCGGGTCTGCACACCATCCAGTCGTGCGTGGGGACGACGCTGACGAGAAGGAGCCGCGACGATGGCAGACCACGGTGGATGAGGAGCCTTCAAGATCGGTCGTCACGAGCGCTGGCGGACCGCCTCATAGACGACGATGGCGGCCGAGGCGGCCACGTTGAGCGAGTTGACCTGACCGAACATCGGCAACCTGGCGACGGCATCGGCTGCTTCGAGCCAACCGGCGCTGACACCCTCGTGCTCGGCGCCGACGACGATGGCGGTCGGGCCGGTCAGGTCGATGTCGGTGACGAGTGCGTCGGCGTCGGGGGTCGCCACCACGACCCGAAGGCCGCGCTCGTGCAGCCACGCCCGGACCGCCTTGGCTGTGCCGGCGGCGACCGGGACCGCGAAGACCGTGCCCTTACTTGCCCGCACGACGTTGGGGTTGTTCCAATCTGCGACCGGCGAGGCCGCGACGACGGCATCGACGCCGGCCGCCTCCGCTGTGCGCAGCATCGCACCCAGATTGCCCGGCTTCTCCACCCCTTCGCACACCAGTACCAAAGGCTCATCCGACAGCGACAGATCGGCCAGCCGGCTCGCAGGGTCGCGGACCACGGCAAGCCAGCCGTCAGGCCCGTCGCGGTAGGACGCCTTCACGAACGCCGCCTGGCCCATCGACACGACCTCTGCGCCGTGGTGGGCGACGTCGTCGACGAGCGCCAACCGTGCAGGGTCTCCGACCAGGTCGGGGCAGTAGAAGAGTGTGCGTAGCGAGACTCCGGCATCCAGGGCGAGCCGCAGCTCGTCGTACCCCTCGATCAGCGTGACACCTTCGCCGTCGCGAGTACGTCGCTTGCGCAAGCTCACCAACCACTTCACTCGTGGGTTGGTCGGGCTGGTGATCTGTGCTGGGAGGTCTGCGTCAGGCGGGCTCATCACGAGAACTATGGCGCACGGGGTGACGTGTGCGCGTTTAGTCGGAGCCGACTCCGTCAGGAGATCCTGGCGAAATGTCTGGGTGTCGTTCGTCGACGTGTGTCGGAAGACGTAGGACGTGGCGCGGAGGGCTTGACTGCCGCAGGGATGTTTACAGTCGTGAGATGCGCATCCACCTGGTCCGCCACGGTCGTTCGGCGGCCGACCCGAGCAAGCTCGCCGAGGAGTGGGCTTTGCACGAAGACGCAGCTGTCGGGGCCAACCGGCTCCGTGGCAGCGGCGCCTTGCCCAACAAGGCTGCCTGGTTCACCTCGTCCGAACGCAAGGCCGTCGAGACTGCTGCCCTCCTCTTCCCGGGGGTTTGCGCGGTACTGGACGGCATCGGCGAGGCAGAGCGGGCAGCGGTCTGGCTTCCCGGCGACGAGTTCGAAGCGGCCGTCCGACGTTCGTTCGAGCGACCTGATCAACCGGCCGTCGAGGGGTGGGAGCCGCTCAGGGTGACCCGTGCGCGCGTCGTCGAAGCCGTTCGATCGACTGTCACTGCAGTGACCGAGCGCGCGAAAGACCTCGACATGGTGCTTGTCGGTCATGGAACCGCGTGGACGCTGCTGGTCGCCGACCTCACCGGCGCGCCAGCTGACTTGGACGCCTGGGCCCGGATGTCGATGCCGGACCACTGCAGTCTCGACATTGTCAGTTCGGACGCCGACCGCCTTACCGCGAGCATCGCGTCCGGCTGGGGCGCGTGGTCGCAGTCGTCGGCGTACTCGCCGATGTGCCCGTGAGAGACTGACAGCGCCATGTCGGAGTCCATCAAGACCCTGCCGCTCGTGCTCGACGAGCCTCGCCAGGCGAAGAAACCCCCACGCCACCTCGCCGACCTGACGTCCGCCGAACGCAAGGCTGCCGTCGAGTCCGCCGGTCTCCCCGGCTACCGCGCCCAGCAGGTGTCGCACCACTACTTCTCCCGGCTCGTCGACGACCCGGGAGAGATGACCGACCTCCCGGCCGATCTGCGCGAACCACTTGCAGCGGCGTTGCTGCCAAGTCTTCTCACGCCGATGAACACGCTGGAGGCCGACGGCGGCACTACCCGCAAGACACTCTGGAAGCTCCATGACGGGGCGCTTGTCGAGTCCGTCCTGATGCGCTACCCCGGCCGCGTCACCATGTGCGTGTCGTCCCAGGCCGGCTGCGGCATGGCGTGCCCGTTCTGCGCGACCGGCCAGGGCGGTCTGCAACGCAGCATGAGTACCGCAGAGATCATCGAGCAGGTGCTCGCCGGAGCACGGGCGCTCGCGCGCGGGGAAGTCCCCGGTGGTCCGGGTCGGGTGTCCAACGTGGTCTTCATGGGCATGGGGGAGCCGATGGCGAACTACAGGGCCGTGATCGAGTCCGTACGCCGGATGACCGACCCGTCCCCTGACGGCCTGGGCATGTCGGCCCGCGGCGTCACCGTGTCGACCGTCGGCCTGGTGCCGCGAATGCTGCAGCTCGCCGAGGAGGGTGTCCCGGTGACGTTGGCGTTGTCGCTGCATGCACCCGACGACGACCTGCGCAATGAGCTGGTCCCCATCAACATCCGGTGGAGCGTGCATGAGGCGGTGGCCGCCGCGTGGAATTACGCCAAGGTCACCAAGCGTCGCGTCTCCATCGAGTACGCCCTCATCAAGGACATCAACGACCAGGCCTGGCGGGCCAACCTTCTCGGTGACGTGCTCAGGTCGTACGGCGACTGGGGCTGGGTCCACGTCAACCTGATCCCGCTCAACCCCACTCCCGGCTCGAAGTGGACGGCGTCGCGACCCGAGGACGAGCGTGAGTTCGTCCGCCGGCTGGAGCTGAAGGGCATCCCGACGACGGTTCGCGACACCCGCGGCCGCGAGATCGACGGCGCCTGCGGCCAGCTCGCGGCCACCACCACCGCCGGAACGTGACCGAGGTCGTCTCCGCGGCGCTGGCAGACGGTGGGCTCGAACCTCCGAAGCTCATCGCCTCCGACCTCGACGGCACTCTTCTCGACAGTGCCGGTCAGCTGTCGCGCCGCACGACTGACGCGTTGACGGCGGTGCAGGCGTTGGGGATCGGGCTCGTCATCGCGACGGCGCGCCCACCGCGGTGGATGCACGACCTCACCGAGATCATCGGCGAACACGGCGTCGTCATCTGCTCCAACGGCGCCTTTGTGTACGACGTAGCTCACCGGACGGTGCTGGCGGAGCGGTCGCTCACCACAGCGGTCGTGACCGACCTGGTGGCCGCGTTGCGTGCGTCGATCCCCGGCATCGCCTTCGCGGTCGAGAGCGCGACCGGGTTCAGCCGAGAGCCGGAGTACGTCGACGTGCACCGGGCCGCGGCTGACACCCCGGTCCGTGACATCGCCCACCTGCTCGAGCCGTTGCCGGGCAAGCTCCTCGCCCGGGCACCCGAGCTCGACCCGGACGAGTTCATCGCCGCGGTCACCGACGTAGTAGGCGACGCCGCAGTCGTGAACTACTCCGGCGCAAGCGGCCTCGCTGAGATCAGCGCGGCCGGGGTCACCAAGGCGGCGGTGCTCGCCGAGTGGGCGGCCGAGCGCGGCGTGGGTGCGGATGACGTCTGGGCGTTCGGTGACATGCCCAACGACGTGGCCATGCTCAGCTGGGCGGGCACGTCGTTCGCTGTGGCCAACGCCCATGCCGACGTGCGCGCGGCGTCGACGTACACCATCAGGAGCAACGACGACGACGGCGTCGCACAGGTCGTCGAGCTGCTGCTCAGGCCGTCATCAGACTGACGGCGTCCTCGACGTCGTCGACGAGGTGCAGTACGTTCGCCATCGGGTGGTCGGCCGCCAACCGTTCAAGCAACGGCCAGGCGGGCAGCTCCTCGGTCCAGTAGCGCTTGCCGACGAGCACCATCGGTGTCAGCGCCTGCTCGGCGGCGTAGTAGTTCTCGCACGCGTCCTGAAAGATCTCCTGCACCGTGCCGCCGGCTCCCGGCAGGAACACGATGCCCGCGTTGCAGTGGCTGAGGAGGGTGTCCTCCCGCAGCGAGTTCTGAAAGAACTTCGCGATCGACGACGCGAAAACGTTCGGTGGCTCGTGGCCGTAGAACCACGTCGGAATTCCGAGCGAGTCCCGGCCCCCGGGCCAGCGTCGGCGTACGTCGAAGGCGGCTCGCGCCCAGGCCGTCACCGACGGGGTGAAAGTCGCCACGTCGGCAAGGGTCACCAACGCCTCGTCGAGGGCCGACGCGTCTGCCAGATAGGCACCGAGGTTTGCCGCCTCCATCGCCCCGGGACCGCCGCCACTGGCGACGTACAGGCCGCGCGCCGTCGCAGCTTGCCCGAAGCGAGCGGCGTCGGCGTAGCGTGGATCCGTGCGGGTCCACGCATGGCCGCCCATCACGCCGACGACACGCAAGTCGGCGAGGAGCTCGCCGAGGGCGTCGTCCATCGCGTGGTCGTGCAACGCCCGGGCGAGGCGACGGGCGAGGTCGTCGTCTGCATCCAGGGTCCAGCTGTAGACCAATGCGTCGGTGGTCAGCTCGTACCGCGATCCTTCGATGCCCGCATACAGCTCGTCTGGCGTGTAGACGCCTGCCCGGTAGGGGTCGAACGGCAGCGCCGGGATGGCAGGAAACAGCAAGGCACCGCCACCGCGAAGGTGCGCTTCAGCCTCGTCGGAGACCACGCTCCCGAGCAGGATCGCGTTGGCAGGGTGAAGTCGGAGCAGCTCGGACGTCCGCGCGCCCAGGTCGACGCCCTGGACCCGCCAGCCATGCATGCTGGTGGCGCCCGCCGCGATCAGCTGGTCGAAAGCGTCTAGCGACTCGACCTCGACGGTCCGCCGGCTGCGTGGGGGCACCCGCCGAGACTAACGAGACAGCTCACGCGAGATCACCAAGCCTGCGCCAGCAGCTCGGCGAGCAGCTCCTCGCCGTCCACATCGAAGCCGCGCGAGACAAACCAATGGCACACGTTGCGGCAGTCGCGCAGCAAGAAGTCGACCCCGTTCTGGTTTCCGACGATGTCGAGCACCTGGGGCAGGTCGATGATCACCACCCGGTGGCCCTGCGCCAGGACGTTGTACGCCGACAGGTCGCCGTGCGCGAGCCCGCGACGCGCCAGTACCGCCATCGCTTCTCTCAGCTGTTCGAAGTACGACCGCACCACGTCAAGCGGTGGGCGTATCTGCGCCAGCCTCGGCGCGGCGACCCCGGTCGACCTCGATGAACTCCATCAGGATCTCGGTGCTGTCGATCTGCACCGGATAGGGAACCGGTAACCCCGCTGACCACAGCTAGCTCCGCGCGCCGAACTCGTGGCGCGCCCACTCTCCAGCCTTTACCTCGCGGCCGAAGGTGCTGCCCCGGGCGGCCGCTCGTGCCGCGCGGCTCTTCTGGATCCGGCGGCCCTGCGTGTATGCCGCGGCGCGGGAGAACAATCGGTGGTCGACGCCTCGGTAGCGCCTCGCCGCCAGAAACGCCGACCTGTCGGGTGATCCCGGTACGGCTCGCTCGATCAGGAAGATGTCGGCTTCCTTGCTCCCACATCGGGGTGGGCGGGGCAAGATGGGTACTGCGACTAGATGTACTCGGCACAGACGTTGGTGACACCTGGGCCTTGTGAAAGGTGAGGACCTCCGGGCTTAGTGGAGATGTCTAAGTCATCCACTGGCCCAGGAGGTCCTCGTGTCCCACGCTAACGCTCGTTTGA
>JACCVZ010000290.1 GCA_013697905.1 Nocardioidaceae bacterium | reverse complement strand
GCCGGCTGACGCTCACGGCCGCGCCGCTGATCGGCACCTCAAGCCGCCCGTCAACGACCCTGGCGGTGCAGTAGCCGACGACGCGTGGGTGCGGTGGCCTGCTGTCATGGATTGCCGATGCGCATCTCGGTGTCGAAGATGACCCGCGGATCTCCGAACCGCTCGCACGTGGCCTCCGCGACGAGGGGCTGCTGGTCGACCTCGCGCACAACGCGCGTCAAGCGCTCGAGGCGACCAGCGACGTCGCATACGACACGGTCGTGCTCGACGCGGGTGACATCGTCGCGTTCGCCGGGCCCGCGCTCAGACCAACACCCCATCACTTCAAGATCGGCGACCGGAAGCTTCACGCCTGGTGTGCGTGGGACACGCTGTTTCTGCCCACCCTGCTGAACGCAACCGCGGTTGTTCGCTCCCGCTGTCCGGTCACCGACCGCACGATCAAGCTCGTCGTCGCGCCGGACGGCGTCAAGAGCTCGCGGCCCGAGGATCTGCACGTGTCGTTTCCGTGGCTGGCGGCGACCGACACTGCGAACATCACCGGGTCGTTCTGCTGCGACGTGTTCTTTCTCGCTGGCACAGCCGCCGCGCGCACCTGGCGCGCGACGCACGCGGAGGGCGTGGTCTTGGACCTCCGGGCGGCGTATGAGCTCGGGTGTCGTGCAATCAAGCCGATGCTCGGCTCCGCTTCGCCAGCAGGCATGGAGATGAGCCGCTGATGCCACGCAGCATCGACCTGCAACACGTCAAGCGACTGCTCGACGAGGGCGCGCAGCTCGTCGAAGTTCTGCCGCCGGTCGAGTACGACGAGGAGCATCTCCCAGGGGCCGTCAACATCCCACTCAAGACTCTGAACGCGGCCGGCGCCAAGCAGCTTGACCGCGTCAAGCCGGTGGTCAAATACTGCTACGACAGCCTCTGAGACATGAGCCCGCGAGCCGCTGCCGGCTCGAAACGCTCGGGTTCGGGCAGGCGCACGACTACGTCGGTGGAAAAGCCGACTGGCTGGCCAATGGGCTGCCCCGCGAAGGCGACCGCGCGACCGTGCCCTACGCCGGAGAACTCGTCGATCGCGACCCGCCGACGTGCGCGCTGAACGACATCGTCGCCGACGTGCGCGCTGTCCTCGATGCTGCCCGCTACGGATTCTGCCTCGTGCTCAGCGAGCAGCGCATCCTGCTGGGCCGCCTGCGCCGCAGCCCCCTCGACGCCGCTGACGCGCAGTCGGCGGTCGAGAGAGTGATGGAGCCCGGATCCAGCACGGTCCGCTTCAACACACCGGCCGACGAGCTGGTGCAGCGCCTCTCCGCGAAGGACCACACGACGGCGATCACGACGACCCCGGGCGGCTGCCTGGTTGGCGTTTTTGATCGCGCCGATGCACAGGCGCGTCTCAGTCGCCCGGGCATCCCGTAGGGGCGAGGTCGTGCACGATCGCACGAGGAGCTGGACCAAGACGGCCCCGAGGATCAAACTCCATGACGCGATGATCCGACGCGGGCTGCTGAACCTCTGCGCTCTTTACATCACTACTGCGCTGGTCGGACACGTCCGCGAGCGCAGCGGCTCGATCGCCTGCGGCTGCCACGAGGACTGCTGGTGCAAGCGTCCGGGACTTCGCGTCTTTCGGTGGGTGTTCCCGTTCCGCCATAGGTTTCGCATGTCGTGACGTCCTATGCCGTCATCGCCGTGATCACGACCGTGATGTTGCTTGCCGCGAGTGTGCGCGTCCATCGCTACTCGCGCGGGCACATGATCGCGCGAGCGACGCTTGCCGGTCGCGGCCTGTACGTCAGCAAGACGCCGGACGGCGTCTGGTGGGCCGTCCGGGTGCGCCGTCGCAGCTGCCCACCGACCTCGTGCTGGCCCGATGACGGGCCGCCTCAGTTAAGCGGCGTACGCGAGCCGCGCCGTCCGGTCGGGCCGGGGCCGCTCACTGCGGCCGACGCCATCGACCCGTTGGCGGGCGGTTGACGCGCGGTCGCACTGACCTGGCACCACCTGGCGGCACCGGGGATTTGCGCCCGGGAGGATGATCGCCGAAACGGCCGGCCAGTCCGCAGGAACTCGTCGACCACGACGGCGGGCACGGTCCTGATCCAAACGCGTCCGCGGCCTCGACCCCTCCTGCCGTCACACTCCACAGATGCTCGCGGTCGTGATCACCGGACCGCCCGGCGCCGGCAAGACCTCGGTGCTGACCGCCCTCACCGACGCGCTCAGCGACGACAACGTGCCGCACGCCGCCGTCGAGGCCGAAGCGTTGCGCTGGGCGCACCCCGGCCTCACTGACGAGCAGGAGATGCGTCACGTCAAGGCCGTCTGCGCGCTGTACCGCGAAGCCGGCCACGCACTGATGCTCATCGGGCAGACGATCGAAACCGACGACAACCTCGCTCAGCTCCTCGACGCCGTCGGCGCCGACGAGTCCTTCGTCGTGCGACTGGAAGCGCGACCGGCCACGCTCGTCGAGCGCATCATCCAGCGTGAACCGCAGGGCTGGTCGGGCCTTGGCGATCTCGTCGCGCACGCCCAAGAACTGGCGGCGCTGGTGCCAGCCCAAGGCAGCGTTGACCTCGTCTTGAGTACCGAGGGCCAGCGTCCCGAAGCGGTCGCTGAATGCATCCGCCAGGCGCTGCCCGACGAGTTCATCGCGCCGGCCGCACCGCAGACATAGCTTCAAGTGGCGCTTACCCGCATGGTCGCGCCGGCAATGCCGAGCGGTGCGTCGCCGGGACGTGGCGCGACGACTACCAGGACGGCGACTAATGATTAGCGTTGTCTCATCTCACGCAGACTTGGGGTCGGAACCCCAGCCAGGCGAGCGGCGCCCACGGGAGGGTGAGGTC
>JACCVZ010000286.1 GCA_013697905.1 Nocardioidaceae bacterium | reverse complement strand
TTCAACGACAACAGCGTCGAAGGGGCGCACGCGGGGACGATCACCCACAACGTGGTTGGCGGCGACTACAACGGGCTGTCCGTGGGTTCGGTGACGGTGTCGATCACCGACAACGATACCGCTGGGGTGATCGCATCGCCGTCGTCGGTGACCACGAGCGAGGGGTTGACGTCGCAGATCGTGCAGGTGCGTCTCAACAGCCAGCCGAGCGCGAACGTGACGATCTCGGTGGCGAGCACGGACACCAGCGAAGGCACGGTATCGACGGGTTCGCTGCTCTTCACCCCGGGCAACTGGTCGACGCCACAGCCGGTGACGGTGACTGGTGTCAACGACGCGATCGACGACGCAGACCAGGCGTACGCGATCACGCTGACGCCGTTCAGCGGCGACGCGAACTACAGCGGCTCATCGCTGGTGGTGAGTGTGAGCGCGACCAACGTCGACAACGACACGGCGGGTGTGGTGGTGTCGGCGATCTCGAACGCGACCAGCGAGGGTCTGGCGACGGCGACCTTCACGGTGCGTCTGACCAGCGAGCCGACGGCTGACGTATCGATCGCGATCGCGAGCACGGACACTACTGAGGGCACGGTGCAGACGTCGTCGCCGCTGGTGTTCACCAGCGCGCCCTGGAACACCAACCAGACGGTGACGGTGCGTGGCGTCGCCGATGCGGTCGCCGACGGCAATGTCACCTACGCGATCGAGGCTCTCTCGACGGACGTGACCAGCGCCGACGCGGTCTACCACAACAATGCGGCGTGCGCGTTCAGCGTGTCGGTGAGCAACACCGACAACGACAGCGCCGGGTTCACGGTGACGCCATCGGCTGGTCCGGCGACGACCAGCGAGGCTGGTGCCCAGCGTCAGTTCAGCGTGGTGCTGACCAGCCAGCCGACGGCCACGGTGGACATCGTGATCACCGGTCTGGATGCGACCGAGGGTTCGCTATCGGCGACGACGTTGACCTTCCTGACCACGGGTGGTGCTGGCGGCTGGAACAGCGCGCAGGTCTTGACGGTGACGGGGGTCAACGACGACATCGACGACGGTGACATCGGCTACACGCTGACGTTGACGCCGAGCAGCAGCGACGGGGTGTACGCGCTGGTGTCGGCGACGACGATCGCGATCACCAATAGCGACGACGACGCCCGGTCGGTAATTGTGACCGAAAGTGGCGGCACGGCGGTGAGCGAAGCCGGCCTGACTGATACCTACACGGTGCGCCTGGCGTCGGAGCCGACGGGACCGGTGACGGTGACGATCTCGGCGAGCGCGCAGATCACTGCTGGTCCGGCGACGTTGACCTTCGCCCCGAGTGGCGCCAACGCCTGGAACCTGGCGCAGACGGTGACGGTGTCGGCGATTGACGACGCGATCGCGGAAGGCAACCACGCGGGCACGGTGGCGCACGGCGTCTCGGGCGGCGACTACGCGGGGGTCACGGCGCTCAGCGTGGCGGTGACGATCACCGACAACGACACGGCGGCGGTCCTGGCGAGCGCGGGTACGGTGACGACGGCCGAATCGGGCACGAGCCAGGTCTTCCAGGTCCATCTGTCGAGCCAGCCGACGGCCGACGTGACGGTGACGATCGCGAGTAGCGTGATCGCCGAGGCGACGGTGTCACCGACGATCCTGACCTTCACGCCCGGCAACTGGTCGACGGACCAGCCAGTGACGGTTACCGGAATCGACGACCAGATCGACGACGGAAATCAGGGCTACACGGTCACGCTGACCCCGTCGAGCGGGGATGCGTTCTACGCCGTTGGCGGGAACGCGCAGAGCGCGGCGGTAGTGTCGGTGTCGGGCACCAACACCGACGACGACACGGCGGGGATCACGACCAGCGTTGCGACGCTGACCACGGCCGAGAGTGGCACGGCGACAACCTTCACGGTTCGCCTGGACAGCATGCCGATGGGTCCGGTCACGGTGACGGTGGTGAGCGGCAACAGCGGCGAAGGCACGGTTTCGCCGGGGACGCTGAACTTCGACGCGACGAATTGGAGCGCAACCCAGACGGTGACGGTGGTCGGGGTCGACGATCTGATCGACGACGGGGACAAGACGTACGCGGTGACCCTGTCGCCGTTCAGCGGCGACGCGAACTACAACGGCGCGGCGCGCGCGGTGTCGGTGACCGCAACGAACACCGACGACGACACGGCCGGGTTCACGGTTTCAGCGATTTCCGGGAACACCACGGAGTCTGGCGGCCAGGCGACCTTCACGGTGACGCTCACCAGCCAGCCGACGTCGCCGGTGAGCGTGACGCTGTCGACGGGCAATGCAGCCGAGGGCACGCTGGTGGTGGGCAGTACGCCGAGCACGACCCAGACGCTGACCTTCACGTCGGGCAATTGGTACCAGGCGCGCACCATCACGGTCCGCGGCATCGATGACGCGATCGATGACGGGAACCAGGTCTACAGCATCGATGCCGCCCCGGCCGCGATCGTCAGCGCGGATCCGAAGTACAACGGTGGCAGTGTCACGATCTCGGTCACCAATGTGGACGACGACACGGCCGGAATCGTTGCCACCCCCGCGGTCATCACGACCACCGAGGCCGGCGGTACCGCCACCTTCCAGGTGCACCTGAGATCGCAGCCCACTGCCGCGGTGACGGTCGCGGTGGTCAGTGGCAATACGGCCGAAGGGACGGTCTCGACGGCGAGCCTGAGCTTCGATGGGTTGAATTGGAGCGCGGACCAGCCGGTGACGCCCACCGGTATCGACGATTTCGTCGACGATGGCGACAAGATCTACGCCGTCACCCTGACGCCCACCAGCGCCGACGGCAGCTACAACGGCGCCGCCAGGGCGGTCGCGGTGGCCGCGACCAACACCGACGATGACGCTGCGGCGGTGCAGCTCTCGACTACGAACATCACCACGGTCGAGCGCGGCAGCAAGGTGACCGTTAACGTGGTCCTGCTCAGCCAGCCAACGGCGAACGTGCGCATCGATCTCGACACGGCCACGCTCGACACCAGCGAAGTCGCTGTCGACATGGACGACTCCACGCCGGGTGTTCAGACCTTCCTGACCTTCACCCCGGGCTCCTGGAACGTGGCGCAGACGCTCGCGGTCACGCCCGTCGACGATGGCGTTATCGACGGCGACCGCGCCTACACCGTCAAGTTCAACAATTGCGTCAGCACCGACCCCGCCTTCACCGGGCGCGTGGTACCGATCATCAACGGCACCAACGTCGACAACACCATCGGCTTCACCATCACGCCGGTCGCCGGTCCGGCGACGACGACCGAGCTTGGCGGTTCGCGCCAGTTCCAGATCGTGCTTACCAGTCAACCGACCCAGCCGGTGACACTCACCGTCTCCGGACTGGACGCCAGCGAAGGCACGCTCTCGGCGACGACCATCACCTTCCAACCGGGATCTGCCCCCGCGGCCGGCGCCTGGAACACCGTGCAGGTGCTGACGGTGACCGGCGCGAACGATCCGATCGATGATGGCGACGTCCTGTACACCCTGACGGTCACCCCGAGCAGCGCCGATGTGAACTACAATCCGCCGAGCGTCCCCGCGCAGACCATCGCCATCACCAACACCGATGACGACGCCAACGGCGTCAGCATCAGCAGCAGTTCGCTCGCGGTGATCGAAGGCGGCGCGGCTGACAGCTTCGACGTCGCGCTCACCGCGCAGCCGACTGGGGTTGTGACGGTGACGGTCACTCCCGACGCCCAGGTGCTGGTCAACGGCAGCGCGAATCCCCTGACGCTCACCTTCGACTCGTCCACGTGGAACACGGCGCAGCCGGTGACGGTGGCGGCGGTGCAGGACCACAACGACGAGGCCGGCGTGCACGCCGGGGCCATCACCATCGGCGTAGCGGGATCAGGCTACAATGCCGTGACCGCCGGGCCGGTCGCGGTCGCCGTGACCGACAACCGGGCCCCGGTGATGACCGCCAACGCAGCGCTCACGATCGCGCGCGGCGGCACCTTGCCGCTGGACCTTCTCCACCTCGACGCGAGCGACGTCACCCCGTCGATCGTCGGCGATCCGGAGACCGCGCAGGCCGGCCTCGTCATCACCATCCTGCTCGCGCCCAGCCAGGGCACCCTCACTCGCAGCGGCGTTGCGCTGGTGAAGAATGATGTCTTCACCATCGCGGACGTGGCCAACGGCATCGTGTCCTACACCCACGGCGGCGCGTCGGGCAGCAGTGACGGCTTCGCTTTCCGGGTCTCGGACGCCTTCGCAAACCTGAGCGGACTCGAAATCTTCGCGATCACCATCACCGGCGAGAGCCCGCCGGTCGTCGTCATGCCCAACGCCGCTCCGACCTACAACGAAAACGCCCCTCCGCTGATCCTCGACAAGGATGGCGCCGCCAGCGACATCGATTCCACCTATTACAGCAAGCTGACCATCAGCTACGCCGCCAACGGCTCCCCCAGCGATCAACTCGGCGTGCGCAACCAGGGCGTTGGCTTCGGCCTGATCGCCACGGGAAGCGGCGGCGTCGTCACCTTCGGCGCGGTCGGCGGCCAGACCACCATCGGTACGATCACCAACGATGGCAGCAACGGCGGGCCGCTCGTGATCGCCCTTATTCCCACGACCGCCGACGATGTCGCGGTCAGCGCCTTGCTTCAGAACATCCAGTTCTGGAACACCTCGGATGCGCCGTCCATCCTCGATCGCACGCTCAGCATCGTGCTCAAGGATGTGGCCGCCATTCCGCAGGATAGCGCGCCGGTCACAAAGATCGTGTACGTGACGGCGACCAATGACCCGCCGACGATCGGCTCGCCAGGCGTCCTCACCGCCGCCAGCGTGCCGGTCACCTTCACCATCAGTGTCGGCGATGTCGACCTCGAGGACGTCACGGTCAGCGTGTCGGCTGCGCCGGGCAAGGGCGCCCTGTCGACCTCGGGCGGCTTCCCCGCGACGGTCGCGGGACCGGCGTCCGGGCTCACCGTTACCTACACGCCGATCCCCGGGCAGGTCGGGGTCGACTCCTTCATCCTCACGGTAGGCGATGGAACGGTGACCGTCGCCAGCTTGCCGATCAGCGTGCTCATCACCGGTGGAGACGACCCTAGGCCGTGGATCGTGTCGGATCCGCCGGTGGAAGCCGAGATCGATCCGGTGGTCCCGTTCACCTACGCGATCGCGCTCAGCCTCGCCGACTACGGCCCAGCGTTCAATCCGAACTCGATCAATCTGACCTACAGCCTGATCGGCGACTTCACCGGAGTCACCGCGCAATTCACGCCCGGGAGCGCGGCGACGGTAACCGTGGCTGGCGGCACGGCCGTGACCTTGAATCTCCTGATCACCGCGCCGATCGGCGAGTACCTCGACTTCGGCATCGTCATCACCGACGGCGCCGGGAACCGGGTCGGATACCAGCCGGTGCTGATGCGCATCGTCACTGCCGGTGGAGGGGGAGGCTGATCATGGAACATCTCATGCGCTCGATCGTCGGTCTCATCGTCCTCGCTGCCGGCATCGCATCACTTGCGGGCTGCGGCGGCGGTGGCGGCGGCGGCGTCACCACCGATGTCGGCATCCTGACCTCTGATTATCAGGTGCTTGACCTGACCACCGGGACGGTCGAGAGCCGGCAGTCCCTTCCTGACCTGCTGACCAATCCGGCGTACAAGACCACGAAGATGGTCTTCAAGGCGGTCTACACCGGCTCAGGCGTGGTCGGTGCGCTCCCCGGCGAGTTCGGGTTCCAGGCTGACGAGGGCCGAACCGGCGTGGACGTCACCAAGTACTATTTGGCGACCTTCGAGGTGACCCAAAAACAGTGGGAGAACCTCGCCGGGACGACGCCGTGGACCTCCGGCCAGGCGGTTTCGGTCGCCGGCGGCGCGGCCTCGGTCGCCGATGGCAAGCCGGCGTTCAATCTCAGCTATCAGGCGATCAAGGACGTGCTCGATGCGCGCAACGCTGCCTGGACGCCGACGCTGGCGTTGCCGACCAACTCCCAGTGGGAATACGCCTGCCGTGCCGGGGCCACCTCCTTGTATGCCTGGGGTGACAGCCACGCGCCGAGCGTGGTCTCGCCCTTCGCCCGCACCTGGGAAACCCTCGCCAGCGGCACGGGCCCAGGTCTGGTCGGCGGTCGGTCCGCGAACGCATTCGGGCTCTACGACATGCACGGCAACGTCTGGGAAT
>JACCVZ010000281.1 GCA_013697905.1 Nocardioidaceae bacterium | reverse complement strand
CAACGACACGTACGCGATCATGAACAGCACGAAGACCAGCACCACCATGAAGTATGAGACGAGCTGGTCGCGCGTCGGCCAGATGACCTTACGCAGCTCGGCGATCACCTGCCGGAAGAAGAGCGGGAGGCTGGTCCGCCCCTCTTTGGTGGGCCGACGCTCGCTCGACGAGCTGGGTGAGCGCGTCTCTGTCACCAGGTGTCCTTCCCTCGGTCGTGGTCGTGGTCGTAATTGTGCTTGCAGGGCAGGAGGGACTCGAACCCCCAACCGCCGGTTTTGGAGACCGGTGCTCTGCCAATTGAGCCACTGCCCTCCGGTGGCACCACACCCTCTCGCCTGACACGTGAGGGCGCGACGAAACAGGGTGCACTCGCCACCAAGAACATGAGTGTACGGGGTCGTGGCAGCCCAGTCGAACCGACGAATCGCGCCGCAACCCGAGGCCCCGGTGCACAGACAGGCACCTCCCCGGTGAACAGTGCCTGCCCGGAACCTGGACCGCGACACCACGATGAGCGCCCGGATGCAACGATGGCGCAATGAGCGAAAGCGCGCCCGCCGACCGCAGGATCTCACACCGCATCGGCACCATGACCGAGTCCGCCACCCTGGCGGTCGATGCGAAAGCCAAGGAGCTCAAGGCTGCCGGCCGGCCAGTGATCGGCTTCGGCGCCGGTGAACCCGACTTCCCGACGCCTGACTACATCGTCGAGGCGGCCATCGAGGCGGCGCGTGACCCTCGCAACCACCGCTACACTCCTGCCGGCGGCCTGCCCGAGCTCAAAGAGGCTCTCGTGACCAAGACCGCCCGAGACTCCGGTTACCAGGTGCGCCCGGCCCAGGTCTTGGTCACGAACGGCGGCAAGCAGGCGGTCTACCAGACGTTCGCCACGCTGCTCGACCCTGGCGACGAGGTGCTGCTGCCGGCGCCGTATTGGACGACGTACCCCGAGGTGATCCGGCTCGCCGGTGGTGACCCCGTCGATGTGTTTGCCGACGAGACGCAGGGCTACCTGGTAACCGTGGATCAGCTGGAGGCGGCACGCACCGACCAGACCAAGGCTCTGCTCTTTTGCTCTCCGTCGAACCCGACCGGGGCGGTCTACTCGCCGGAGCAGGTACGCGACATCGGCCGGTGGGCCCACGAGAACGGCATCTGGGTGGTGACCGACGAGATCTACGAGCACCTGACGTACGGCGACGCCCAGTTCTCGTCGATCGTGGTCGAGGTGCCGGAGCTCGCCGAGACGTGTGTCGTGGTCAACGGGGTTGCCAAGACCTATGCCATGACCGGCTGGCGGGTCGGCTGGATGATCGGGCCCGAGGACGTGGTCAAGGCAGCGACCAACCTGCAGTCGCACGCCACGTCGAACGTCTCCAACGTCTCCCAACGTGCGGCCCTCGCAGCCGTGTCGGGCGACCTCAGCGCGGTCGCCGCGATGCGCGCCGCGTTCGACCGCCGGCGGACGACGATCGTGTCGATGTTGCGCGACGTCAACGGCTTCAGCTGTCCGGAGCCGCAAGGAGCGTTCTACGCGTTCCCGTCCGTCCAGGAGGCGCTCCACCGCGATATCGAGGGTCGGACGCCGGCCAGCTCGGCTCAGCTGGCCGAGGTCATCCTCGAGCAGGCCGAGGTGGCAGTGGTGCCCGGGGAGGCCTTCGGGGCACCCGGTTACCTGCGCCTGTCCTACGCGTTAGGGGACGACGACCTCGCCGAGGGCGTCAGCCGGATCCAGAAGCTGCTTGCCTGACACGTGGCTGTCCCTGTCTCCGAGCTGGTGCCGCGACCGCTCGCGGCCTTGCCCAAAGCCCACCTGCACCTGCACTTCACCGGTTCGATGCGGCACCAGACGGTGCTGGAGCTCGCCGACGAGGCCGGCCTGCACCTGCCTGAGCAGCTGACCGACCAGTGGCCGCCGCAGCTGTCGGCGGCGGACGAGAAGGGCTGGTTTCGCTTCCAGCGGCTGTACGACATCGCCCGGTCCGTGCTCCGCAGCGAGACCGGCGTACGCAGGCTGGTGCTGGAGGCCGCGCAGGACGACGAGAGCGAGGGATCGCGTTGGCTGGAGATCCAGGTGGATCCGAGCGGATACGCCGCGCACTTCGGAGGGATCACGCCTTTCACCGAGCTGGTTCTCGACGCGGCGGCTGCGGCGACCCGGCAGACCGGCGTCGAGGTGGCGGTGGTCATGGCAGCCAACAGGACCCGGCACCCGCTCGACGCCCGGACGCTCGCCCGGCTGGCGGCGCAGTACGTCGGTCGAGGCGTCGTCGGATTCGGGCTGTCGAACGACGAGCGGCGCGGCGACACCTTGGCGTTCGCGCCGGCGTTCGCGATCGCGGAGCGTGCCGGCCTGCTGGCAGCACCCCACGGCGGCGAGCTGTGCGGGCCACAGAGTGTGTGGGCGTGCCTCGACGGGCTGGGAGCAGGTCGCGTCGGCCACGGCGTGCGGTCGGTCGAGGACCCGCGGCTGATGTCGCGGCTCGCGGAGTCCGACGTGACGCTGGAGATTTGTCCGGCCTCCAATGTTTCGCTGGGCGTCTACCGGCAGCCAGGCGACGTACCCCTGCGGGAGCTCTTCGACGCCGGCATCTCGGTTGCTCTCGGCGCCGACGACCCGCTGCTGTTCGGGTCCCGCCTGCTCGACCAGTACGAGTCAGCCCGCGACGTGCACGGGTTCACCGACCATGAGCTCGCCGAGCTGGCGCGGATGTCCGTACGAGGCTCGGCCGCGCCCACAGACGTGCGGGTGCGGCTGCTCGCCGAGATCGACAGCTGGCTGACTGGCTGACCCAGGATGGCAACCGGACAGCCGCCAAGGCGGAATCGGGAGTGCAGCCGAGGAAAGCGCGCCCGCCGAGGTGTTCGGTTGGGGCTCCTCATAGGGAGCAGCAGACGAGCACCGGCTCGGGATGAAGCTCGATGTCGAACCTGTCCCGTACGCCGTCACGGACCTCGCGGGCCAGCGCCAGCAGGTCAGCCGTGCTGGCTGTGCCGCGGTTGGTGAGTGCGAGCGGGTGCTTGCTCGACAACCGGGTTCGCTCGTTGCCGTATCCCCTGGTGAAGCCGGCCCGTTCGATCAGCCAGGCTGCGCTCGTCTTGACCCGACCATCGGGCTGGTCCCATGCCGGCGCCGCCAACGGCAGGTCGCTGCGCTGCACCAACGGGTTGGTGAAGAAGGAGCCGACGCTCCAGGTGTCGTGGTCGCTTTCGTCGATCACCATTCCTTTGCCGGTGCGCAGGCCGAGCACGGCCGCCCGCACGTCGGTGGACGGCGCCCGCTGCCCGACCTCGACGCCGAGCGCCCGCGCCAGCTCGGCGTACCTGATGGGGGCGGCAAGGCTGCCGGGCCGGAACTGGAACGTGACGCTGCCGACGACGTACCGGCCGGGCGTCTGCTTGAAGACGCTGGTGCGATAGCCGAAGTGGCAGTCCGCGGCAAAGAAGGTGCGGGTACGACGCTCGGTGCGGTCGTAGACGTGCACGGATGCGATGATGTCGGAGACCTCCTGGCCGTAGGCACCGACGTTCTGGATGGGCACTGCGCCGACGGTGCCGGGAATCCCCGCCAGCGTCTCGACGCCGATCCACTCCTCCTGGACGGTGCGCGTCACCAGAGCATCCCAGTCCTCGCCGGCCTCGACCGTGATGCCGACCCCACCGCAGGCGTCGACGCTGACGTCGACGCCACGGGTGCCGACGCGTACGACCGTCCCCCCGAAGCCAGCTTCGGCGACGACGACGTTGCTGCCTCCCCCCAGCACCAGGACCGGCTCGCCGCGGGCGTCAAGCTCCCGCACGGTGTCGTAAAGCTCGGCCCGGTTCGTCACCTCGACGAAGGTCCGGGCAGGACCCCCGAGGTGCAGCGTCGTCCAGGACGACAGCGGCTCTGCGGTCCGGCTCAGCACCGCACGGCGGCCTTGCTCATCCCCAAGACCTTCACACCGGCGCTCGTGACGGTGAGGTCGATCTTCGCGACGCCATCGTCGACGCTGCTCACGACACCCGTCACCTCGACGGTGGTGCCGACGTCGTCGTCAGGGACGACGACCGGCTTGGTGAAGCGGGCGCCCACGGAGATGACCCGGGCCGGATCCCCCACCCACGTCGTCAGCGCCCGACCGGCCAACGCCAGCGTGTACATGCCATGGGCGATGACGCCGGGGAGGCCCACTGAAGCAGCGACCCGGTCGCTCCAGTGGATCGGGTTGAAGTCACCGGACGCGCCGGCGTAGCGCACCAGGTCGCCCCGTGTGACCACGTACGACTGTGGATCGAGCTGCTGGCCCGGCTCGAACGTCATGCCGGACCCTCGCGGTAGGCGAGGGTGGCGTACGCCGTGGCGACGTGGCCGCCGTCGGTGGTCGCCACCTCGGTGCGGGTGCTGATCATGTCCACGCCGGCGCCGTGGCGCATCGAGTCGATGGTGAGGGTGCCCGTGAGGCGGTCGCCGGCGCGGATCGGGCGGGTTTGCTCGAAGCGCTGGTCGACGTGGATGACGTGGTGCAGCTCGATGCCGACGTCGGGGTCCGTCATCAGGCCGGTCATGGCCTGGAAGGCGACCACGATGGGGAACGTGAGCGACGCTTGTTCGCCGTCGTCGAGTGGCGCCGCGCCGATGGCCGCAGCGAACTCGGCAACCTTCTCGCGGCTGACGGCGTACGCCGCGGTGGGCGCGAACGTGCGGCCCGCCAAACCAGGGTCGAGAGCCATGCGGTGACGCTATCGGATCGCGCCGCCATGCCCTGCGAACGGACTAGCGGGTCTCGCGGTGGACGGTGTGCCGACGGTCCCGCGGACAGAACTTCTTCAGCTCGAGCCGATCGGGGTCGTTGCGCCGGTTCTTGCGGGTGATGTAGTTGCGCTCTTTGCACTCGGTGCACGCCAAGGTGATCTTGGGGCGGATGTCGGAACTCTTGGCCACGGGAAGCCTTGCCTTTACCTTTGGTTGATGCTGAGTGTACGGGTTCCTGCCTACAGGGAGTCGTTCAGCGTCGTAGCGGGGGCGGGACTCGAACCCGCGACACCACGATTATGAGCCGTGTGCTCTGACCACCTGAGCTACCCCGCCGCTGGCGTCGGACTCCTCACCCGATCCCTCAGGTGAGGCCCGACGATCGAGC
>JACCVZ010000272.1 GCA_013697905.1 Nocardioidaceae bacterium | reverse complement strand
CGCCTTCTTCGAGGTCGCCTTCTTCGGGGACGTCTTCTTCGGCGTGGCGCCGTCCACGGGCACCTGCGTCGAGTTCTGGGCGGCAGGCGGCTTCTTGGCCGTGCCGACCGGGGCGGACGTGTGCTCGGCAGCTCCATTGGACGCCGTCGTCTTGGCGCCGACGGCGACCCGGCGACCCTGCAGGACCGGAGCGAGGAACCGCCCGGTGTGGCTCTCGGGGATCGCGGCGACCTCTTCAGGCGTCCCCTCGGCCACCACGTACCCGCCCTTGTTGCCGCCCTCGGGTCCGAGGTCGATGACCCAATCGGACACTTTGATGACGTCGAGGTTGTGCTCGATCACGAAGACGGAGTTGCCCTGGTCGACGAGCCGCTGAAGCACCCCCAACAGCTTGCGGATGTCCTCGAAGTGCAGGCCGGTGGTCGGCTCGTCGAGGACGTAAACCGTGCGCCCGGTGGAGCGCTTCTGGAGCTCGGAGGCCAGCTTGACTCGCTGCGCCTCACCCCCAGACAGCGTTGGTGCCGGCTGACCCAGCCGCACGTAGCCGAGGCCGACGTCGACGAGAGTGCGCAGGTGCCGTGCGATCGCCGGGATGGCGGCGAAGAAGTCGACAGCCTCCTCGATCGGCATGTCGAGTATCTCGGCGATCGTCTTGCCCTTGTAGTGCACCTCGAGGGTCTCGCGGTTGTAGCGCGCCCCGTGGCAGACCTCGCAGGGCACATAGACGTCAGGAAGGAAGTTCATCTCGATCTTGATGGTGCCGTCGCCGGAGCACGCCTCGCAGCGACCGCCCTTGACGTTGAACGAGAAGCGGCCCTGCAAGTAGCCGCGCATCTTGGCCTCGGGGGTCTGCGCGAACAACCTGCGCACATGGTCGAAGACGCCGGTGTAGGTCGCTGGGTTGGACCGGGGGGTTCTCCCGATGGGCGACTGGTCGACGTGGATCACCTTGTCGACGTGCTCGACGCCGCTGATGTCGCGGTGCCGGCCGGGCACGTCGCGGGCGTTGTAGATGCGCTTCGCGAGCGCGGTGTAGAGGATCGCGTTGACCAGGGTCGACTTGCCCGAGCCGGAAACACCTGTCACCGAGACGAAGCAGCCCAACGGGAAGGCCACGCTGACGTCGTGCAGGTTGTGCTCGTGGGCGTCATGGACGACGAGGTCGCGGCCCTTGGTGCGGGGGCGGCGTACGTCGGGAAGGGGAATCTCCTCACGACCGGAAAGGTAGGCGCCGGTGAGCGAGTCGGGATGGTTGAAGAGGTCTTCGACTGGGCCGGACACGACGATCTGCCCACCATGCTCACCCGCCCCTGGGCCGATGTCGACCGCCCAGTCGCAGGCCCGGATGGTGTCTTCGTCGTGCTCGACGATGATGAGGGTGTTGCCGAGGTCACGCAGCCGCGCCAGCGTCTCGATCAGTCGATGGTTGTCGCGCTGGTGCAGCCCGATCGAGGGCTCGTCGAGGACATAGAGAACACCGACGAGGCCGGCGCCGATCTGGGTGGCGAGCCGGATACGCTGCGCCTCACCGCCGGACAGCGAGCCGGTTGGTCGGTTGAGCGTCAAGTAGTCGAGTCCGACATCAAGCAGGAAGCGCAGCCGCTCGCCGATCTCCTTGAGCACCCGCTCGCCGATCTGCTTCTCTCGCGGCGAGAGGTCGAGGTCGTCGCTGAGAAAGGCCAACGACTCGTCGACAGGCAGCGCACAGACCTCCGCGATGTTCTTGCCGCCGATGGTGACCGCTAGCGAGATCGGTTTGAGCCGAGCACCGTCGCACCGCAGGCAGGGCACCTCGCGCATGAACCCCTCGAAGCGCTCGCGGCTGGTGTCGGTCTCCGCCTCCCCGTGGCGTCGTTCGATGTAGGGGATCACTCCCTCGAAGTGGGCGTAGTAGGACCGCTCTCGGCCGTAGCGGTTCTGGTAACGGACATGAAGCTTGGTGGCATGGCCCTGGAGGACGGCGTCGCGAGCAGCTGCCGGCAGCTTGGACCAGGCGGTCTTCGTCGAGAAGCCCAGCTCGTCGGCCAGTGCCGACAGCAGCCGGCTGAAGTAGTCGGACACGTGGGCGGCCGACCACGGTGAGATCGCGCCCCCGTCAAGGGACTTCTGCCCGTCCGGGACGACGAGGCTCGGGTCGACGACCATCCGGGTGCCAAGGCCATGGCACTCGGTGCAGGCCCCGAACGGCGAGTTGAACGAGAACGACCTCGGCTCGAGCTCCTCGAAGGAGAGGTCGTCGTAGAGACATGCCAGGTGCTCGGAGAACACCCTTTCGCGATGCGGGTCGTCGACAGTCAGGTCGACGAAGTCGAGCGTAACGAGGCCACCCGACAGACCGAGCGCGGTCTCGACCGAGTCGGTGAGCCGGCGCTTGGCGGAGACCTTGACGGCAAGCCGGTCGATCACGACCTCGATCGTGTGCTTCTTCTGCTTGTCGAGAACCGGCGGCTCGGAGAGAGAGTAGGTCTCGCCGTCGACCCGGGCCCGGGCGTAGCCCTGCGACTGGAGCTGACGGAACATGTCGACGTACTCGCCCTTGCGGCCGCGGATGATGGGCGCGAGCACCTGGAAGCGGGATCCTTCGTCGAGCTCGAGTACCCGGTCGACGATCTGCTGCGGGGTCTGTCGGGCGATCGGCCGGCCGCAGACGGGGCAGTGCGGGCGGCCGGCTCGGGCATAGAGGAGCCGGAGGTAGTCGTAGACCTCGGTGATCGTCCCGACCGTTGAGCGCGGGTTGCGCGAGGTGGACTTCTGGTCGATCGAGACGGCCGGGGACAGGCCCTCGATGAAATCGACGTCCGGCTTGTCCATCTGGCCGAGGAACTGACGGGCGTACGCCGACAGCGACTCGACGTAGCGACGCTGCCCCTCGGCAAAGATCGTGTCGAAGGCGAGGCTGGACTTGCCCGATCCGGACAGCCCGGTGAACACGATCATCGCGTCGCGGGGCAGGTCGAGCGACACGTCTTTGAGATTGTGCTCCCGGGCCCCACGAATGATCAGTCGGTCGGTCACCAGTCACCCTTCAGGTCGTTCGCTTCTCAGTGCCCCAAACGCAGCCCATGATGGCATGGCGGTCCGACAGTCTCGACCGGAGCAGATCGTTGGGGGCGATTCGAACAGGTGTTCGTCAGCGTACCCATATCCGGGGAGCCACGGTAGCGGGACACGCACCTCCCGCCCGTCGTGAGAACGCTGGTCGGCGTCATTACCTTCCCGCCACGACGGCGCGATACGTTCTACGTATGCCGCTCGAAATATCGGCCCGGTTCGAGGCTCTCCAGTCGTCGACCATGTCCCTGTTCCGCTCACTCGAGAGCCTCGGCGACGACGACGTCCGGGCAGCGTCTCTGCTGCCGGGATGGACCCGCGGCCACGTGCTGACGCACCTGGCCCGTAACGCGGACGCGCTGGGAAATCTGGTCACCTGGGCGCGAACCGGCACCGAGACACCGATGTACCCGAGCCGCGAGAGCCGTGCCGCCGACATCGAGGCCGGCGCGGCGCGGTCCGCCGCCGAGCTGGTCGCCGACATCCGGGAGGGTCACGAGAGGTTGCTGGCCCAGATGTCCGACCTGCCAACGGCTGCCTGGACGAATCTGTGGGGTGACCCGGGTCGGCAACGCGAGGCGGCAGTGATACCGGTGCTGCGGCGCAGCGAGGTGGAGATCCATCACGTCGACCTCGACTTGGAGTACACGCTGGCGCATCTGCCCGAAGACTTCGTCGAGGACATGCTGACGGAGGTGACGGCAGACTTCTCGCAACGCGACGAGGTCCCGGGCATGGTGCTCGTGGGCAACGACGGCGAGGGTCGCTGGACGATAGAGCCGGGCGGAGACGAGCTGACTGGTCCACCGCCGTCCCTCCTCGGCTACCTGATCGGCCGCACCGATGGGATTGGCCTGCACACGGACGGCGAGCTGCCGAGACTGGAGGCGTGGAGATGAGCTACCGCGGAACGGTGAAGCCCGGCTCACCCGACGTACGTGACCTGCCCGAGCTGCGGATCACCAAGGCATCGGTGGGACCGATGGACAACAACGCGTACCTGCTGCAGTGCCGCCGCACCGACGAGCTCGTTCTCGTCGACGCGGCCGCTGAACCTGCCACGCTGCTCGGTCTGCTCGGTGGGCAGCCGCTCGCGCGTGTCATCACCACGCACCAGCACCGCGACCACTGGGACGCCCTCGCCGAGGTGGTCGAGGCCACCGGTGCGGAGACTGTCGCCGGCGCCGACGACGTCGACGGCATCCCGGAGCCGACCGGCCGACCCGTGGTCGACGGGGACACGATCTCGGTAGGGGCGTGCACGCTGAGCGTCATCCACCTCGTCGGCCACACGCCCGGCTCGATCGCGCTCCTGTACGACGACCCAGAAGGCACGCCTCATCTCTTCACCGGCGACAGCCTCTTCCCCGGTGGTCCTGGCCGGACAACACACCGTAAGGATTTCGAGTCTCTTATGGGTCACCTCAAAGCAAAGGTGTTCGGCAGACTACCCGACGAGACGTGGGTTTATCCCGGCCACGGCAACGACACCACGCTAGGCGCCGAGCGCGGCTCGATTCCTGAATGGCTGGCTCGCGGGTGGTGAGGCCCCCCTGCACGGACCATGCTGACGACTCGACCTACCGGAGGTGACCTGACAGGCGTTAACCTCGAATGATGGTCGTGTTGGTCCGCGCCGCGAGAGTCATCCTGTTGCTTGTCGTGGCAGCACTCACCGGGTCCCTGGTCGTCAGCATGGGGAGTTCGGGAACTGGGCCGGTCGAGAAGATCGTGCTGGTGGCACTCATCG
>JACCVZ010000258.1 GCA_013697905.1 Nocardioidaceae bacterium | reverse complement strand
CCGGACCTGGTCGTGCTCGACGTGATGCTGCCGGGTGTCGACGGGCTCGAGGTGTGCCGGCGGCTCCGGGCACAAAGCGACCTGCCCGTCATCATGCTCACCGCGCTGGGCACCGCCGCCGACCGGGTGGTCGGGCTCGAGCTCGGCGCCGACGACTACCTGACAAAGCCGTTCAGCCCGCGCGAGCTCGTGCTGCGGGTCGGGTCGGTACTGCGTCGGGTCGGCGAGGGCGAGAACCCCGACACGCGGGTATGGACCGACGGTGACCTGGTCGTCGACGGCCCCAGCCGGCAAGCCACCATGGGAGGCAGGCCGCTTGCCCTGACGGTCCGGGAGTTCGACCTGTTGCGGTTCTTCGTGTCGCATCCGGCGACGGCCTTCACCCGAGTCGAGCTGCTCGAGAAGGTGTGGGGCTGGTCGTTCGGGGACCAGTCGACGGTCACCGTGCACGTACGCCGGCTACGTGAGAAGGTCGAGCCTGACCCGACGACACCGTCTCGACTCGTCACGGTCTGGGGGGTCGGCTACCGGTGGGAGGCAGCAGCGTGAACAAGGACACCGTGGCGCTGATCGCGATCGCGACCGCCTGGGCCGCGGGTGTCGGCGTCGTCGGTCTGATGCTGGCAAAGATGGCCCGGAGCCGGTCGTTGCGTTGGTCGTTCGCCATGGTGGCGGTCTTCGCCGTCCTCGGCATCGTCGCCGGCATCGTTGGCACGTCGCGCGCCATGTTCATCTCTGACCACGACTTCACGGTGGTGCTATGGGTTGCCGGGGTGTCCGGAGTGGTGTCCCTCGGCTTTGCTCTTCTGGTTGCGCGCCGAGCCATCTTGGGGGCGCACGCCGTCCAGGAGGCCACCCGGGCGATGAGCGAGCACGGCACGTTCGTCTCCCCGAAAGGCATCCCGATCGAGTTGGCCGCGGTGTCGGACCAGCTGGCAGTGACGTCCACACGATTGGCCGAGTCGAGGGAGCGCGAGCGGGCGCTCGAGTCATCCCGGCGAGAGCTCGTCGCCTGGGTGTCGCACGACCTGCGGACGCCGCTGGCCGGGCTGCGTGCGATGGCGGAGGCACTCGAGGACGGCTTGGCCGCCGACCCGGCGCGCTACCACGCACAGATGCGCGAGACCGTCGACAAGATGGCCCGGATGGTCGACGACCTCTTCGAGCTGTCGCGGATCCATGCCGGCGCGCTCACCCTCACCCTCGAGGCGGTGCCCCTGGACGAGGCGATCAGCGAGGCCCTCGCCGTCAGCACGCCGGTGGCGCTGGCCAACGGCGTCAAGCTCGGCGGGTATGCCGAGCCGGGGATCGCCGTCCGCGCCGACCCACGGGAGTTGTCCCGGATGATCGGCAACCTCGTCACCAACGCGATCCGTCATACCCCGAACGAGGGCACCGTCGAGGTGATCGGACGGTCCGGCGCCGACGGCGTCGAGCTCGTCGTGGAGGACGCCTGCGGCGGGATACCGCCCGACGACTTGGCCCGCGTCTTCGACGTGGCCTGGCGGGGCAGCGACGCCCGTACGCCGGAGGCGGCGGCCGGATCCGGCCTCGGACTCGCCATCGTGCGAGGGATTGCCGAGGCGCACCGAGGCACCGTCCGCGTCGACAACGCCAAAGATGGCTGCCGATTTCTGGTGCAGCTCCCGACGTACAGTGGCGCCAAGTAACGGGCGCTGGCCGAACTGTCGCAGAGCGCTCGCAGCGAGGGAGCAGGTGGCGGTGCGGCACACGGAGTTCTGGGCTCGGATGGACGAGGCTTTGGGACCGCAGTACGCACGCACCTGGGCGCATGAGCACGTGATGGCCGAGCTCGGCGAGCGCACGGTCGAGCAGGCGTTCGCCGAGGGGGAGGACGCGAAGCTGATCTGGCGGGCGGTCTGGACGACGCTGGAACTGCCACCGCGCGACCGCTGAGAAGCCCACCAGTCCTGCGTGTCGGCCGAGCTTCGAACACGTGTTCGGCTAGTTTTGTCCCCAGGTAGTCGCTCAGAGTGTGTCGTCCACAGATCCTCGACATCCGCCGAGTCTGTCGGTGGTCACCCCTAGCGTCTTCCTCGACACCGCACGCAGGGTCGCTCGCCGGCCCACCACACACGACCGGACGGATGAAGTAGATGGCTGAAGCAGACCGCTCCAAGGCTCTCGACAACGCGCTGGCCATGATCGACCGGGCCCACGGCAAGGGCTCCGTGATGCGGCTCGGGGAGCAGGGCCGTGCCCCAGTCGAGACTATTCCGACCGGTGCAATCTCCCTCGACATTGCTCTCGGTATCGGTGGGCTGCCCCGCGGCCGGGTGGTGGAGATCTACGGTCCGGAATCGTCGGGCAAGACCACCGTCGCGTTGCATGCGGTGGCCAGCGCTCAGCGCGGCGGTGGCATCGCCGCCTTCATTGACGCCGAGCACGCCCTCGACCCCGACTACGCCCAGCGGCTCGGTGTCGACACCGACGCCCTGCTCGTGTCGCAACCCGACAGTGGCGAGCAGGCTCTCGAGATCGCCGACATGCTGATCCGCTCAGGCGCACTCGACATCATCGTGATCGACTCGGTGGCAGCGCTCGTGCCGCGCGCCGAGATCGATGGCGAGATGGGCGACTCCCACGTCGGCCTGCAGGCGCGGCTGATGAGCCAGGCGCTGCGCAAGCTCACCGGGGCCCTGAGCAACTCCGGCACCACGATGATCTTCATCAACCAGCTCCGCGAAAAAATAGGAGTAATGTTCGGTTCGCCCGAAACGACCACCGGTGGCAAGGCGCTCAAGTTCTACGCGTCCATCCGGCTCGACGTCCGACGGATTGAGAGCCTGAAGGACGGCACCGACTTCGTCGGCAACCGTACCCGCGTCAAGGTGGTGAAGAACAAGATGGCCCCGCCGTTCAAGCAGGCCGAGTTCGACATCATGTATGGCCAGGGGATCAGCCGCGAGGGTGGCCTCATCGACGTCGGTGTGGAGACAGGTCTCGTCCGCAAGGCCGGCGCTTGGTACACCTACGAGGGAGACCAGCTCGGCCAGGGCAAGGAGAATGCGCGGACATTCCTGCGCGACAACCCCGACCTGGCTAACGAGCTGGAGAAGCGAATCCTCGAGAAGCTCGGCATCGGCGCGAAGGTCGAGGCTGACGGTGAGCCGACCGACATCGACTTCTGATGGCAGGCGGGTCGGTGCGTCGGCGTCATCCGGCCGGTCTCGCCGAGCCTGATGAAGCTCAGCGGGACCTCGGACCTCCCGCCGACCCGGAGTCGGTGGCGCGCACGATCGTGCTGACCAAGCTGACGGCACAAGCCCGCTCCCGGCATGAGCTCGCACAGGCTCTGGCCGCGAAGGCAGTCCCAGACGACGTCGCTGAGCGGGTTCTCGACCGGTTCGAGCAGGTGGGGCTGGTCGATGACGTCGCTTTCGCCAACCTTTGGGTGCGCTCGCGGCAGTCAAGCCGCGGGCTCGCCCGCAGGGCGCTGGCGCACGAGCTTCGCGGCAAGGGTGTTGACGACGAGGTCATCAAGGCATCCCTCGACGGCCTTCTGCCAGACGACGAGCTGAGGGCGGCACACCGGCTCGTCCAGCGCAAGCTGCGCAACACCCGAGGGCTGGACCGAGGCGTGCGTATGCGTCGGCTGATGGGCTTGTTGGCCCGCAAGGGCTACTCCGCCGGAGTCGCGATGCAGGTGGTCAAAGATGCCATCGCCGCCGATGAGGTCGAGAGGGCTGTGGAGGGCGCTGACTACGGAGAGTAGTTGAATAATCACGACACGCACTTTTCAGGAGAGACGCGCGCAGGAAACCGCGGGTCGTTTCGGCGTTTCATTGCTCAGAGTGACGGAATCGGGCACTCTGTTTATCACGGGGAGCAACTAGGCCCGTGCATTCACGGACACGGGAGACAGCCATGCGAGTCAGGACGTTGCTAGGAGTAGCGGTGGTGACCGTCGGGTTAACCGCCCAGATGGCATCGGCTCAGGCAGGCAGCATGACCTACGTCCTCGGGGACGCTGGTGCGAATCACCTGAGCGGAGGTTCGGGGGCTCAGCTCCTCGGCGGCCGTGGCGGCGATGACGCCATCCGGCCTGGTCCGGGAGCCGACATCGTCCGCGCCGGCCCCGGGGACGACTACGTCTTCCTTCGCAACGATGGTGCGGTCGACCGCATCCACTGTGGCACCGGGTTCGACGTCGTCGCCTACAGGTTCGCCGTCGACCGGCACGACATCATCGACAGGAACTGTGAAGGCGCCATCGCCTGACGCAGCACCGGGGGCCCTTCGACGAGGACGTCTCGCGGTAGCCGTCGCTGTGCTGGCACCCACCTTCGTAGGCTGTCGGTGATGTTCGGCGACCTACTGCGCACCTGGGACGGCCTGGAGATTGCCGCCGAGCATCCGCAGGGGTCGACCGTCGTCGTACGGCGGCCCCGGCGTGATGGGCTCGACTACTTGCTGCTGCATCGCAACGCCAACGGAGCGGATTTCGAGGGTAACTGGGCGTGGACGGCCCCGGCTGGGGCGAGGCAACCCGGCGAGCCTGTCTATCCGGCAGCCTTGCGCGAGCTCGCCGAGGAGGCCGGCCTGACCGGCCTCAGTCCGTGGGCGGTTGACCTGTCGCAGCGGTGGGCCATCTTCGCCGTGGACGTACCCGCCCACACCGTGATCGACCTCGTGGACCCCGAGCACGACCGGTACGAGTGGCTCACGCCGCAGGAGTGCCGGCGGCGGGTGCTGCCGGCGTTCGTCGCCGCCCAGCAGGTCGACCGGACGGCACAGGTCCCGACC
>JACCVZ010000255.1 GCA_013697905.1 Nocardioidaceae bacterium | reverse complement strand
CCGGGGAGCAGACCTCGACGGGTAGGGTGGCGGACTGGTGAACTCGACGGAAGGGCAGGTCAGATGACGGTCAGCCAGGCGGTGATCGTCGGTTCCGCCGTCGTCATGGTGCTGCTCGTCGTGGTCGTGGCCTGGTTGTCGAGTCGGCTGTCGCAACTCTCGCGGCAAGTGCACGACCTGCAGACAGCTCCGGAGCAGGCGCCCCCGCCGGCGTCCAGGGCCGATGCCCGGCCCCGCACCGACAAGCCTGCCGCTGCGTCGGCAGACCCGACGTCGGGACTCCGCGACGAGGCCGCGGACGAGGAGGTCAGCGTGATCACGCACCTCGACCTCCGCACTGGCGACGAGCCGACCACGGCCCGGATCGCAACAGTTTCGTTGGGCGGTCCGCTGATCAAGGTGGCCGCGTTCACCCACGGCGTACGCCGGGCGCTGCGAGAAGAACATCGGATGAGGGTTGCCTACGCGGTGCGCAAGGAGCTGCGTCGGCAGCACAAAACCCGTCGACGCCGGCGCGGCGAGCGGGCACCCTCGCAAGGGTGGAAACCATGAGCCGGGTTGTCTGGTTCGCTGCCGGTGCCGCCACGGGCGTCTACGGCCTCATCAAGGCGCGTCGGACCGCCCAGGCGTTCACGCCTGACGGTATCGGCGCCCGGGTCGCGGCGTGGCAGGCGGGTGCCCGCGTCTTCGGTGACGAGGTACGCGCAGGGATGACCGAACGTGAGACGCAGCTACGCGAACAGCTGCGGCTCGAAGGCGCCACCCCCCGCATGATCGAAGAGAACGCTACCGAACGAGACGGAGCAAAGAACACCGATGGACACCGCTGAGATCCGACGCAGGTTCATCGGGCACTTCGAGCGCCGCGACCACACCGTCGTACCGAGCGCGTCGTTGCTGCTTGACGACCCGAACCTGCTGTTCGTGAACGCCGGCATGGTGCCGTTCGTGCCGTTCTTCCTCGGCCAGGAGCAGGCGCCGTACGACCGTGCGGTCAGCGTGCAGAAGTGCGTGCGGACCGTTGACATCGAAGAGGTGGGCCAGACCGACCGGCACGGGACGTTCTTCCAGATGAACGGCAACTTCTCGTTCGGCGACTACTTCAAGGAAGGCGCGATCCAGCATGCTTGGGACCTCGTCACGAGACCGCAGTCCGACGGCGGTTATGGCATCGACATCTCCCGCTTGCACGTGTCGGTGTATCTCGACGACGACGAGTCCGTGGCGATCTGGAAGCGAGTCGCCGGCCTAGACGACGACCGCATCCACCGGCTCGGCAAGCTCGACAACTACTGGCACATGGGCATCCCAGGGCCAGGCGGCCCGGACTCGGAGCTGTTCTACGACCGTGGCCCCCAGTTCGGCCCCGAGGGAGACATCGAGAAGGCTGGCGACCGATACATAGAGTTCTGGAATCTCGTCTTCATGCAGGTCCGGCTCAGTGCCGTGCGTGCTCAGGACGACTTCGACATCGCCGGAGACCTGCCACGGAAGAACATCGACACCGGCATGGGCCTGGAGCGGATGGCGATGCTGCTGCAGGGCAAGGGCAGCATCTACGAGATCGACGAGGTCTTCCCCGTGTTGGAGCGAGCGGCGGAGCTGGCCGGCACGTCCTACGGCGCCAACCACCCCGACGACGTGCGGCTGCGGATCGTGGCCGATCACGTCCGGAGCGGACTGATGCTGATTGCTGACGGCGTGCACCCAGGCAACGAGGCACGCGGCTACGTGCTGCGGCGCATCCTTCGCCGAGTGGTCCGCTCGATGCGACTGCTCGGCGTCGAGGACACGACGCTTCCGGAGCTGCTACCGGTCTGCTACGAGAAGATGCGCGAGTCCTACCCCGAGCTCGACGCCGAATGGAGCCGCATCGCGACGGTCGCGTACGCCGAGGAGGGCGCGTTCCGGCAGACGTTGAAGGCCGGCACAACGATGTTCGACCTGGCCGCGAGCCAGACCAAGCTGAGCGGCGGTGGCGAGCTGTCGGGTGAGAAGGCGTTCCAGCTGCACGACACGTTCGGCTTCCCGATCGACCTCACGCTGGAGATGGCGGCCGAACAGGGGCTGATGGTCGACGAGGCCGGCTTCCGCGACCTGATGAGCAGGCAACGGGCGCGGGCACGAGCCGACTCCCAGGCGAAGAAGGGGCAGCACAGCGACGCGTCGGCCTACCGCGAGGTGTTCGACACGATGGGCGGCGCGGTGACGTTCACCGGCTACGACGAGGTGGTGACCGATGCGCGGGTCACCGGGCTGATCGGATCCTCGGGTGGCATCGCGTCCGCATCCGTCGGCGAGTCGTTCGAGCTGGTCCTCGACCGCACCCCGTTCTACGCCGAGGGCGGTGGCCAGCTCGCCGACCAGGGCGCGATCGAGCTGTCCAACGGCGCGCGTCTGCAGGTGATCGACGTGCAGTCACCCACGCGGGGCGTGATCGTGCACCACGTGCGCGTCATCGAGGGCGAGGCGCACGCCGGGCTGGAGGCGCACGCGCTGGTCGACGTCGAGCGTCGACGTTCGATCAGCCGGGCCCACACCGCGACGCACATGGTCCACAAGGCGTTTCGTGAGGTGTTGGGCGACACCGCGACCCAGGCGGGCAGCGAGAACGCGCCGGGCCGGTTCCGGTTCGACTTCTCAGCCACCGGCGCCGTGTCGATGTCGGTGCTCCACGACGTCGAGGCGCGGGTCAACGACCTGGTCCTCGACGACCTCGGCGTGGAGGCCGAGCTGATGAGCCAGCAGCAGGCCCGTGACATCGGCGCCATGGCGCTCTTCGGTGAGAAGTACGGCGACCGGGTCCGGGTCATCTCTGTCGGGGACTGGGCGCGCGAGCTGTGCGGCGGCACCCACGCCGGTCGCTCGGGACAGCTGGGCGTCATCAAGCTGCTGGGTGAGTCGTCGATCGGCGCCGGCGTACGCCGGGTCGAGGCCCTCGTCGGCGCCGACGCCTACCAGTTCTTGGCGCGCGAACACGTGCTGGTGTCGCAGCTGACCGAGACGCTGAAGGTGCCGCGGCAGGATCTGCCGCAACGTGTGCATGACCTCGTGGAGCGGCTGCGGATGGCTGAGAAGGAGATCGAGCGGGTGCGGGTGCAGTCGCTGTTGGCGCGTGCGGGCGCGCTCGCGTCGTCGCCGGACGACCTGTCCGGAGTGGACTTCGTGGGCTACTTCGCAGACGGCGCCGCGGGCAGCGAGGTGCGCACGCTGGCACTCGACGTGCGTGGCCGAATGCGCGCGGAGCGCCCCGCGGTCGTGAGCGTGGTCGGGGCGATCGACGGGAAGCCGAGTGTGGTGGTCGCGGTCAACGACGCCGCCCGCGAACACGGGCTCAAGGCCGGTCAGCTGGTCCGGCTGGCGGCGAGTCGCCTCGGTGGCAACGGCGGCGGCAAGGACGACGTCGCTCAGGGCGGTGGCTCCGATGCGAGTCAGGCGCCTGCCGCCATCGCCGACGTACGCATGGCCGTGTCGGCCGCTGCATCCGGCCAGGGCCCCGGCCAGTGAGCCCGTGGCGTTGACCGAACCAGGACCCGCCTCAGACGAGGCCGTCGATCCCGCTGTGGGCGCGACGCCGCTGCTGCGCCCTGGCGTGCGGCTGGGAATCGATGTCGGGGACGTCCGGGTCGGGGTGGCCCGGACCGACCCGCGGGCGCTGCTCGCCACCCCGGTCGAGACCGTGCGCCGGGGCGAGACAGACGTGGCTCGGATCCTCGACCTGGTGGTGGAGCTCGATGCGGTGGAGATCGTCGTGGGTCTGCCGAGGTCGCTGTCGGGCCGTCTCGGTCCGGCTGCCGCCAAGGCGACCGAGTACGCCGAGACGCTGCTGGCCGCGATGCGGGAGCGGCAGGTGCGGGCGTCGGTCCGCCTCGTGGACGAGCGACTGACGACGGTGAGTGCCGAGCGGCTGCTGCGGGAGCAGGGCCGACGTGGCCGCAAGCAGCGGGCGGTCGTCGACCAGGCGGCTGCGGTGGTGATCTTGCAGCACGCCATCGAGTCGGAACGGTCGACGGGGCGACCACCGGGCCAGGAAGTGATCCAGTCGTCATGAGTGACATCGGAGTCGGTGGCCTGCGCACCAGCCACCGCCGCGGCCATCGGCGGGGCAAGGGCTGTGTTGCGACCGTCGTCGCCGTCGTGGTGATCGTTGCCATCGCCATCTTCGCCTATGTCAAGGGTGTCGAGCTGATCAAGAACAAACTGTCCGGGCCTGGCGACTACTCCGGTGACGGACAAGGCAAGGTGGTCGTCGCCATCAAGCAGGGGACGTTGACCGACATCGGGGTGACCCTCGAGAAGGCTGACGTCGTCAAGAGCGTGCTGGCCTTCACCGAAGCCGCCAACGCGAACCCTGAGGCCACCTCGATCACGCCCGGCTCCTACCGGCTGCGCGAGAAGATGTCGGCTGAGAGTGCGCTGGGGCTGCTGCTGGACCCGAAGTCGCTGGTCAAGAACCCGACCGTCACGATCCCCGAGGGGCTGCGAGCCCGAGAGATCCTCGCCCTGGTCGTGAAGCAGACCGACTTCACCGCCAAGCAGGTACAGGAGGCGTACGACGACTCGGCTGGTCTCGGGCTGCCGTCCTACGCGAAAGGTGATCCCGAGGGTTATCTCTACCCGTCGACGTACGAGCTGGAGAAGGGCACCACCGCGGCCGGGCTGCTGAAGAGAATGGTCACCAAGTTCAAGGAGCAGGCAACTGCCCTCGGGCTGGAAGAGCAGGCGGCCCAGCTCGGGTACAGCCCGCACGACCTCGTCACGATCGCCAGCCTCGTGCAGGCCGAGGCCGGGACTGCGGACATGAAGAAGGTCTCGAGCGTCGTCTACAACCGGTTGGACGTCCCGATGGCGCTGCAGTTCGACTCGACGCTGCACTACGCCGTCGACAGCCGCGGTGAGGTGCTGGCCGGCAAGGACCTCCGTGACATCGACTCGCCCTACAACACCTACAAGCTGCTGGGACTGCCTCCCACGCCGATCGACTCACCGGGCCAACAGGCGCTGACCGCCGCGCTGCGACCCGCGAACACCGACTTTCTCTACTTCGTGACGGTCGACCTCAAGACAGGGGAAACGCGGTTCGCGACGTCGTACGCCAAGCATCTGCGCAACGTCGAGGTCTACCACGAGTACTGCGCAACGTCTGATGAGTGCTGAGCCGCTGAGCTCCTCCCCTCGCTGCGGGGTTCTCGGCAGTCCGATCGCGCACTCGTTGTCGCCGACGCTGCACCGGGCGGCGTACCGCGCGCTCGGCCTGCGCTGGGAGTACGACGCACACCACGTCACCCTCGACGCGCTCGACGCCTTCATGGCGGGTCTCGACGGGGGTTGGCGGGGACTGTCGGTGACGATGCCGCTCAAGGTGGCGGTGCTGCGTCACTGCGTCGAGGTGGACGATGCTGCCGCAGCAGTCGGGGCCGTCAACACGCTCGTACGCCGAGCCGACGGTCGGTGGTCCGGATCGAACACCGATGTGGCCGGCTTCGAGGCGGCCCTCGCGCAGGCGGGCACCCGGACCGTCACCGCAGCGGCGGTGCTGGGTGCAGGCGCCACCGCGGCATCGGCCGTCTCTGCGCTCGGTCGACTCGGTGCGAGCGCGGTGCACGTGCTGGCCCGCTCGCCGTCGCGCGCCGCGCAGTTGCGTCTGGTGGCAGACAGGGTCGGTGTCGAGCTGCTGCTGCACCCGATCGAGCCGGTGACGCTGCCGCAGGTCGACGTGCTGGTCTCGACGATTCCTGCCGAGGCGCAGGCAGCGGTGGCCGAGCCGCTCGCGCGGGCGGCATCCACGGTGTTCGACGTCGTCTACGATCCGGTCGAGACGCCGCTGCTGGCGGCCGCGCGGCGCGCCGGACGGATCGCGATTCCCGGCTTCGAGCTGCTGCTGCACCAGGCCGCGCAGCAAGTCGAGCTGATGACCGGCTGCGAGCGGGCGCCGGTCGAGACGATGCGGGCGGCCGGCCTGGAAACGCTCCGCGACCGCTTGAGAGGTCTGGGATCCTGAAGATGACAGCACCCTGGTCATGCGTTTTCTCGGGTGCAACGAGGAAGCTGGAGGCAACGTGAGCGGCCGCTCTGCACGTCTGACAGGTATGAGCCGCGAGCTGACCCGTCGTCGCCTGCTGCAGGGAGCGGTGGCGCTGTCCTTGACAGGATGCACCCCAGGCCCCACGTCGCCATCCCGCGAGCAGACGTCCGCACGAACCAAGGCGCCGACCGGTGCAAGGACCGCGGCGCCCACCGGCGTCCGGACAGCCACACCTCCATCCGTGGCTGCGGCACCGGGGCCGACGCGCGCGGACTGGCGGGCGTTGGCCGAGTCGATAGACGGCGAGGTCGTACGCCGGTTCGACGCCGACTTCGACGAGGTCCGGGTGCTCTTCAACCCTCGCTTCGACCGGGCCGAGCCGCTGGCCGTCGTCGAGGCGGCGTCGGCGGCCGATGTCGCGGAGGCCATTGCCTTCTCCCGGCGGTTCGACCTGGTGACGCGGCCAAGGGCAGGGGGGCACTCCTACGTCGGTGCATCAACCGGCAGTGACGCAGTCATCATCGACGTACGCCGGATGCACCGGGTGCGCTACGACGCCGGCAGCCGGCTCGCCACGGTGGGTGCCGGCGCTGGGTTGTACGCCGTGCACACCGCCCTCGCCCGCAACGGCCGCAGCATCCCGACCGGAACCTGCCCGACCGTCGGTGCCGCCGGACTGACGTTGGGCGGCGGTCTCGGCGTCGACAACCGGCAGCACGGGCTCACCAGCGACGCCCTGGTCGGGCTCACCCTGGTGACCGCTGACGGCCGCACTCGAGTTGTCGACGCCGATCACCACCGGGACCTCTTCTGGGCGTCGCGCGGCGGGGGTGGCGGGAACTTCGGTGTCGTCACCTCGCTGCGCTACCAGACCCACGCCGCGCGGCCGATGGGATTCTTCCTGCTCAGTTTCCCGTGGGGTCGGGCTCCCGCGGTGCTGCGCGGTTGGGCCCGCCGGGTGCGGTCGATGCCGCGGTCGACGTGGGCGAACCTGCACCTGGACGCGTCGTCCGGCTCGACCAGCGTGCGGATCGTCGGCGTGTGTGAGGCCGGTGACGAGGACGCACAGGCCGCCGCGATGCAACGGGAGATCGGCATCGACGCGACGTCGGAGTCGACTTTTCGCAGATCGTTCCTCGATGGCGTCCGCTTCCTGGGCGGCGGATCGACCTCGGCACGCACCTCGTTCGCCGCTGGCAGCGACGTGCTGGCCGGCATGCCGGACGAGCTCGCGCACACGTTGCCTCGGATCGTGGCCCGCCGCGCCGCCCACGGCGGCAGCGCTGCCGTCATCCTCGACCCGCTCACCGGTGCGGTGGGCGACAAACCGGTGGACGCGACCGCCTTCCCGTGGCGGCGGCACCTCGCCACCGTCCAGTGGTACGTCGGCCTCCCGCTGCACCCGCCGACGACGACGGTGCGCGCCGCCCAAGACTGGATCGGCGGCGCGCACCGTGCGATCGCCGGAACGTCGGTGGGCGCCTACATCAACTACCTCGAGCCGGGGCGACCCCTCGCTGCCTACTACGGGTCGCATCTGGCCCGGCTTCGCCGCATCAAGGCCGAGGTCGACCCGCACGGGATCTTCTCGTCGGCGTACACCGTCTGACCGGCTGCTGCGCCGCGCCGCTGCCATCCACAGCACGCCCGAGCCTGCGCGCCAGAAGTTGCGGCCGCATTAGGCTCCCGGTGTGCACGAGGACCTGCTCGCCCTGATCGTCGCCGCCGTGGTCACCGCGGTCGGCGGTGCGTTCGGTCCCTGGCTGCTCGCCCGGCTGCCGGAGCCAGATCCCGAAGCCGGCGTCGCCCCCTCACCCGACGCTGAAGCGGCCAGTGTGTCCGAGGCCGACGCCGCCCCGGCCGGCGGAGCGGATGCGGACCCGTCGTGGTCGAGTGAGGCGTCGGCTCCCGCGGATGACCCGCTGGCGACCGACATCACCCCTGCTCCGCCCGACCCCGCGCAGGCCAAACCGTTGTACGTCGACCTCGCGCGTCGTCGGGGTCTCGCGGTCAAGCTGGGGGCCGCGGGTGGTGTCGTCGGCGGCATCGTCGGCTGGCAGGTCGGCTGGCAGCCGGTGCTCGCGGCGTGGGTCTACCTCGCCGTCGTCGGTGTGGTGCTCGCCTACATCGACGCGCAGACCCGGCTCCTGCCGACCCGGATCATCGCGCCCAGCTACGGGGTGCTGGTGCTGCTGCTCGCGCTAGCCGCACTGCTCGAGTCGGACCGCGACGCCTTGGCTCGCTCGGCGTTGGGCTGGCTGGCGTTCGGCGGCTTCTACTTCTTGATGTGGGTGGTCTACCCACGCGGCTTGGGGTACGGCGACGTCCGACTGGCCGGCCTGCTCGGTCTGGCGCTCGGCTACCTGGGGTGGCCGCAGGTGCTGACCGGGATGTACGCCGGCTTCTTGCTGGGCGGCGTCGGGGGAGGGCTGCTGTCGCTGCTGAAGGTGTTCGACCGCACGCGCTACCCGTTCGGCCCGTTCATGCTGCTCGGCGCGGTGGTGGCGCTG
>JACCVZ010000229.1 GCA_013697905.1 Nocardioidaceae bacterium | reverse complement strand
CGTCGCAGCTTCGACGCCGATGAGGACCGCCTGAAGCCCGCCGCCTCGAGTACCCGGTCGAGGTCGTCCAGTACGGTCTGGTCCCCAGCGGTGAGCTCGATCTCGAGCTCACGCCACTGCAGCAAGGGACCATCGGCGCCGGGCACGGCGGCCGTCACTTCGTCGTCGGCGACGAGCGCGATCACGGTGCCCCCCTTGCCGACGAGCTCACGGACCGTGCGAAGGGTGTGGATGGTCATCATCGGAGACAGCGGCCGTCCCGTGGTGGCGGCAATGAGCATCCGTGCCAGTGGACCGGGCACTCGTATCCCGCGGCCGAGGGCACGTCGGATCTCGATCCGGGTGTCGTTGTGCGCGGGAAGCTTGAGATGCCAGCCGGAGTCGGTGCCGCCCGTGCGGCGACGAAGCGAGACTCCGGCGTTCGCCAGTGCCAGGTCGTCGGTGTCGAAGTATGTTGCATACAGCTCGTCCACCTGGGCGGGACCCAGCTTCGAGACGAGCCCCCCGACCAGGTCAGGCAGTTCGGCACCGGGCCTGACGTCATACTTGCGTTCGGTCTCCTCGTGGACGGTCGTCATGGCGTGAGCATGTCAGGCCGAGATGAACAGGTCAGGGCAGCGACGTAACCGTCAGCCCAGTGGCGGCTCGGTTGTTGCACCTAGGCGCGGAAAGACGGGTGTAGGGGCGCCGACGCGGCTGCCTTGTCCGAGCTGGTGACGCAGTTCTGCCGCCGCGGTAGGCAGGAACGGCGTCAGCTCGTGGACGATGCTGCGACAGGCGTGGACCAGGGTCGCGAGCACTGCATCCAGCTCGCTCGTACCGCCAGCGTCGGCTGATGCCGCTCGCCGGGCGATCTCCCAGGGACGGGTTTGTTCGACGTACTTGTTGCCTGCATCGACGACGGCGCAAAGTGCGGTCGAGGCCGAGCGCAGGTCGAACCGCCCGAGGGCGGCATCGATCTGGTTCGGGAGAGCGGTCACGGCAGCCGTGAGCAGTTCGGCCGCCGGGAGAGCCGGGGGGTACGCCGGAGAACCCGCGACCACCGGACAACCGTTGACAGGTGGTCCCGGGTTTCCGAGCAGCTGAAGCTGGCCTCCCGAGTATGTGCGCACGAGCGTCAGGGTGCGCTGCACCAGGTTGCCGAGCCCGTTGGCGAGGTCGGTGTTGGCGCACCCCACCAGCCGCTCGACGGTGAAGTCGACGTCTCCGACAACCGGCACCTCACGGACGAACCACCACCGCAGGGCATCGACGCCGTACGCCGCTACCACGTCCGCCGGACCGACGGCCCCTGCCGCGCTCTTGGCAAGTTTTTCACCGTCCACGCTGACGTAGTCGTGGACGAAGATAGACGTCGGCAGCGGTGCTTCGCGGACAGCAGCAGGGCGAGCCAGTAGACGGCGTGGAAGCGAAGAATTCCTTTGCCGATGACGTGCACCCGCTCATCGGCGTCCACCCACCAGTCGCGGTACGCCGAACCGTCGTCGGTGCCATAGCCGAGCGCAGTCACGTAGTTCGTCAAAGCATCCCACCACACGTAGACGACCTGGCTCGGGTCGTCCGGAACACCGATGCCCCAACCGCCGCTGCGCCCGGCCGGTCGAGAGACGCTGAAGTCAGCCAGACCGGACTTGATGAAAGCCAGGACCTCGTTGCGCTTGGTGGCCGGGACCACCGCTACCTCACCTTCCGCGATGACCCGGTGAAGCTCGTCGGCATAGGTTGACAACCGGAAGAACCAGTTCTGCTCGACCACGCGGTGGAGGGGTGCCGCGTGTTCGGGGCATCGGCTTTCGGCGACGTCGCCCGGCGCGTAGAACTGCTCGCATCCGTTGCAGTAAAGGCCTTCATAGCGGTGCTGGTAGAAGTCGCCGTTGGCAGCGCACTGTCGCCAGAGTCGCTGCACCCCCGGTGCATGACGCGGGTCTGACGAGGTACGGATGAAGTCGTCGTACGACAGTGTCAGCGTGTCGCGCAGGGCGGCGAAGCCGTCCCCATGGGCGTCGACGAACTCGCGGATTGGCTGGCCGGCGGCACGCGCGGCGGCCACGTTCTTGAACGCGTTGTCGTCTGTGCCGGTCTGGAACCGGACCTGCTGCCCACGCAGCCGTCGATGCCGGGCCAGCACGTCGGTCTGGACCAGCTCGAGCGCATGTCCCAGGTGAGGCGGACCGTTGACGTAGGGGATGGCCGTGGTGAGGGTGAGACGCTGGCGGTCCATGGGTTGCCCTTTCGCCCGCCGCGGGACGAGTGACAACCGCAGGTCCCGACAAGCAGGACCTGGTGGGTGGTGGTATCAGCGCACGCCGCGGGGCCCCGGGCTGGGGCACATCATCAAGGCGGCGGACGGCGTCATGCTGCGGAGCATAGGTCCAAAAGGCTGGCAGTGTCTGCTGGTTTTCGCTGCCAAGGCGCTTGCTCCACTCCCGACCCGTCCGATCGCCCCCGCTCAAGGCTGTCCGCCGTCAGTCGGACGAATCCCTGAACGGTGCCGCCGGAGATAGGGTCACCACCATGACGCGAGCAGACGGACGCAACGCCGACGAACTCCGCCCGATCACGATCAGCCGGCACTGGCTCGACCACGCGGCGGGGTCGGTGCTGGTCGAGTTCGGCAGGACTCGTGTGCTGTGCGCAGCCAGCGCATCGACCGGCGTACCGCGCTGGCGCCGCGACAGCGGACTCGGCTGGGTGACGGCGGAGTACGCGATGCTGCCGAGCTCGACTCACACGCGCTCAGACCGCGAGTCCGTAAAGGGCCGAATCGGTGGTCGCACCCATGAGATCTCCCGGCTCATCGGCCGCTCGCTACGGGCGGTCATGGACTACAAGGCGCTGGGCGAGAACACCATCGTGCTCGACTGCGACGTGCTCCAGGCTGACGGGGGCACCCGCACAGCCGCCGTCACCGGCGCCTATGTCGCCCTTGCCGACGCTGTGGCCCAGTTGCGCGGGAAGGGCGTGCTGGCAGGGGAGCCGTTGACGGGCTCGGTGGCGGCCGTCTCCGTCGGGATCGTCGACGGGGAGCCACGTCTCGACCTCCCTTACGAGGAGGATGTGCGCGCCGAGACCGACATGAACGTGGTGATGACCGGAGACGGAGCCTTCGTGGAGGTCCAAGGCACGGCTGAGGGCGCCGCCTTCGGGCGGGTCGAGCTCGACGCGCTGCTCGACCTGGGGGCGAAGGGATGCGCCTACCTCACCCAAAGACAGCTCCACGCGCTCGCGTCGTGAGCCGGGTCTTCTTGGCTTCGCGCAACCCCAAGAAGCTCGAGGAGCTGCGTCGCATCCTCGCTCTCGTCGTCCCTGGCATCGAGGTGCTCGGGCTGGGCGACGTGGCGGCGTACGATGAGCCGGCTGAGACCGAGCCGACGTTCGAGGGCAACGCGCTGATCAAGGCGCGGGCCGGCGTCGAGGCCACCGGGCTGCCGTCGCTGGCCGACGACAGCGGGCTGTGCGTGGACGCTCTCAACAAGATGCCGGGAGTGCTGTCGGCGCGCTGGGCGGGCGTCGCCAAGGATGACGCCGCCAACAACCGGCTGCTGCTCGAACAGCTAGAGCACGTCCCCGACCCACAACGTGGTGCGGAGTTCCGCTGTGCGGTCGCGTTCTGCCGCCCGGGCGGAGAAGAAGATGTGGTGTTCGGCGAGATGCGAGGTCGCATCATCCGCGAGCAGCGGGGCGACGGCGGCTTCGGGTACGACGTCGTGTTCGTGCCCGACGGAGAGACGCGGACGAGTGCAGAGATGCCGGCTGCCGACAAAGACGCCATCTCGCACCGAGGTCGGTCGATACGGGCGGTCGCACCTGTCGTCGCCGCAGCCCTGTTGGACTGACCTCAGACGGGTCGAAGTGAGCCGCGAGGGGTATGAGGAAGATGTCCACGACCTCACCTGAGGAGCCCCCATGTCTAGCGACGCCATCGTCTTGCTCAAGGCCGACCACAAGGACATCCGTAAGGTTTTCCGGCAGTTCGAAAGTTTGGGAGAGTCCGCCCACGCCGAGCAAGGTCGGCTCGTCGACAAGATGTTGGAGCTGCTGACGGTCCACCCGTACATCGAGATCGAGTGCATGTATCCCCGAACCCGCGAGCTCGTTCCCGACCTTGAGGACGACGTGCTCGAGTCCTACGAGGAGCACCACGTCGCAGACGTCTTGTGCGTGGAGCTGTCGACGATGTCTCCAGGGGACGAGCGGTTCGGCGCCAAGACGACCGTGCTGATCGAGAACGTGACGCACCACATGCAAGAGGAAGAACAAGACTGGTTCCCGAAGGTGCGCGAGGCGCTCGGCCGCAAGCAGCTGCAGGAGATCGGCGCGGAGATGCTCAAGCTGAAGAAGTCGGCACCTCGGCGCCCGAGCCAGCCCAGCGCGCTCAAGAAGGCCCTCGACGCGCTGCTTGACTGACGGCCATACGAGGGACCCGTACCAGAGAAGGGATTCGAACCCTCACGCCCGTTGGGGCACCGGCTCCTAAGGCCGGCGTGTCTACCGTTCCACCACTCTGGCTAGCAGACCAAAGTCTAGGTCGCCGAGGTGGTCCCCGACCTAGACGGCAAGGTCCTTGCGCAGTTTCGCGACGTGTCCGGTGGCCTTCACGTTGTACATCGCCTTCTCGATCTTGCCGTCGTCGTCGATGACGAACGTGGACCGGATGACGCCTTGGACGGTCTTGCCGTAAAGCTGCTTGTCGCCGTACGCGCCGTAAGCCTCGAGCACTTGCTTGTCGGGGTCGGACAGCAGTGGGAAGGTCAGGCGGTCGTGTTGCCGGAAATCGCGAAGCTTCTCCGGCGTGTCAGGCGACAACCCCAGCACCGCGTAACCGGCATCGACCAGAGGCTCGAGCGAGTCCCGGAAGTCGCACGCCTGCGTGGTGCAGCCCGGGGTCATCGCCGCCGGGTAGAAGTAGAGGATCACTCGTTGGCCTTGGAAGTCGGCCAGGCTCACCGCCTTGCCCGCATCGTCGGTGAGGGTGAAATCGGGAGCGGTGTCTCGAGGGTTGAGTCGACTCATCAAGGTCCTCCAGAAGGTGCCTCGTGCAAGCAGTTCGCAATTGCATAAACTAGCATCTGTGCGGGAAGACGCTCGTCGATCCTGCAGCGGCGGTAAGAGGACGCGTTGTAGACATCCGGCGATGGGTTCATCGACGCGCCCACCTCGCTTGCGACCGGGCAAGGCGCACCGCCTCGTGCTGCCGTACGGTTTCGACCCTGCCCGTCTGCCCTGGCCGACGCCGTGAAGTCCGCATCAGCCCACCGACGTACCTCGGGTGCAGCGCAGCAGCGCCGAGCATGCAAGACTTGCAGCGCAATCGACCCCGCAGGAGGACCAGTGAGTTCGGCAGTCCGCACGCCTGACGAGATTTCGACCGAGATCGCGCAGGTGCGTAATCGCCTCGCCGGCACGATCGACCAGCTTGTCTACCGGGCCAAGCCCAAGACGATCCTGCAGCGACAGTTCGAGAGCACGAAGGCATCGTTCGTCAATGCCGACGGCTCGGTCAAGACCGACATGGTCGTCAAGGTCGTCGGTGTCGCCCTCGCAGCGGTTGCGTCCATCGTCGCGATCCGCAAGATCGCCGGCTGACCGTCCTTCTGGGAAGACAGAGAAGGCACGCCGCTCGTGGTCCCGCGCAAGACTGCACACGACAAGCTCCCCATCCGGATGTTGCACGACCGCGTCCTCGTCTCTCTCGACACCGAGGCCGGCGAGCGGCGCTCCACCGGGGGCATCGTCATCCCCGCCACCGCGACCATGGGCCGACGGCTGGCCTGGGCACGCGTTGCTGGCGTCGGCGCCCATGTGCGCACAGTCGTCGTCGACGACCGGGTGCTGTTCGACCCGGAGGACAAGGCCGAGGTGGAGGTGCGCGGCGAGGAGTTCGTCCTGCTACGGGAGCGCGACCTCCATGCCGTTGCTTCCGAGCGCATCGAAGACGGACAGACCGGCCTCTATCTCTAAGGTCGCGGTCAGCCGAGCAGGCGGCCCATCCATGCCTCGACGTCGTTCGCCGTCCGGGCAAGGTCACCGGAGAGGTTAGTGGCGCCCTCGTCGGTCACGAGCAGGTCGTCCTCGATCCGGATGCCGATGCCCCGCAGCGACTCCGGCACCAACAGGTCGCTGGACTGGAAGTAGAGGCCGGGCTCGACGGTGAGCACCATGCCGGGCTCGAGCTTTCCGTCGAGGTAGCCCTCGCTGCGGGCCGCAGCGCAGTCGTGGACGTCGAGTCCGAGCATGTGTCCGGTGCCGTGCAGCGTCCAGCGCCGATAGACGCCGCTGTCCTTCTCCAGCGCCTCCTCCGCCGAGACTGGGAGGATGCCCATGTCGTCCAGGCCGTGGGCCAGCACGGCCATGGCGGCGACATGGAAGTCCCGGTAGGGCACCCCGGGCTTGACCGCTGCCATGCCCGCCTGCTGGGCTGCGTACACGAGGTCGTAGAGGTGCCGCTGATCGGGGGTGAAGGTGCCTGAGATCGGCAGCGTACGGGTCACATCTGCGGTGTAGAGCGAGCGGTTCTCCACCCCCATGTCGAGCAGGATGAGCTCACCCGGCCGGACGTCACCGTCGTTGTCGATCCAGTGCAGCGTCGTGGCGTGGGGGCCGCCCGCGACGATGCACTCGTAGCCGACGTCGTTACCGTCAGCGCGGGCACGGCGCCAGAAGGTGCCCTCGATCCAGCGTTCGCCGTACTTCTGCACGTTGCTCCACTCGCCAACGGAGTCCGCGAAACCGCGGATGGTCGCGTCGACGGCCTCTTGCAGCTGGCCGATCTCCCAGCTGTCCTTGGTGAGCCGCATCTCCGACATGAACACCGCGAGCTCGCGATCCGCCTCGGGCTCCGGGTGTACGTCGATCAGGGCGTCGACATCGGGATCGATGCCGCGGTGCACGCGGGTCGGTCCGCCACCACGCAGGACGTCGGGCAGCTCGTAGAGGTGGCGGCACGGTAGGCCGTAGACCTCTGTCGCCTCGGCCAGCGAGAGACGCCGTCCGGCCCAGGTCTCGCCGTACCTGCCGTCGCGCCAGAAGGCGTCGTCACTCTTGGCGTGACGGGGCCGGAAGAACAGCGTGGCCTGGCCATCGTCCACGACCAGCACGGCGTCGGACGTCTGGTTGCCGCTGAGGTAGACGTGCGCGGTGTCGGCCCGGAACCGGTAGTCGGTGTCGTTGGCGCGCGGCTTCAGCGGGCCCGCTGGGATGACCAGTCGGTCGCCCTCGAACCGCTGCGCCAGCTTCGTCCGCCGGGCCAGCGCCCACGGGGCAATGTCAAGGCGCACGGCCGGGTCATCAGCGTCGGCCCAGCCGTCGCGCATGAAACTCACCAGCGCGTCGCTTGCGGGCACGGGATAGCTGGCGGGCTGGAAACGGTCAGACACGGCTGCTCCTCTGCGGATCGACCAGTCCAGTATCCACCCCCAGCGGTGAGACCTTCACGGCACGATGAAGGCGGAGCGCGACCGCGACAGCCACCCCGTTGATGACCACGTGCACCAGCACGAACACGTGGGGCAGGTCGAACGCGAGCAGGAGTCCAGCGATCAGTGGCCCTGCGGCACTGATACCGGTGCGAAGCGCGGCCAACGCGCCCAATGTGGTGCCGACCATCCCCGGCGGTGCGACCGCAGCCGCCAGGGGTCCGAGGATCGGTGCATACATCGTCTCCCCGAGTGCAAAGACGGCGAATGCGGCCACGAAGAGCACACTGGCCTGGTCAGGCGAGAAGAAGAGAGCTGCTTCCAACATCAACCAGCTGAGCACCCAGACTGTGCCGACGACGGCAAGCAATGACGCGCCGCTGCTCCTGCCGGTGACGCGGACGACAAGCCACTGGACCCCCACGATGACAAGGCAGTTGACCGCGGCAGCCGTGCCGACGGTGCTCGCAGCGACATCCAGCGACTCGAGCGCGAAGGCGGGCAGCCCGGTCTCGAACTGCGCGTAGAAGCCCGCGGCAAGTGCCATCGACACGATCGCGAGCAGCCGGACGTTGCTGTGGCGGGCAAGGTGTCGGTACGCCGCCATGCTTTTGAGCGGACGGGCAGACGGGTCGCTCATCGAGACCGGGGCTTTCGAGTGAGTCGGGTGGCCTGCTGCCAGGTACAGCAGGCCGGCTGCGGCCGTGAAGCCGAGGAACGAGCCGATGAAGGCAGGCCACATGCCGGTCGGCGAGCGGAGGTCGATCAGCTGGCCGCCGGCAAAGGCCCCGACCGCCATCCCGAGCGCGAGGCTGGTGAACTGGTAGGCGAACACGGCGCGTCGTTGATCGGATGAGACGCACTCCAGCACAAGGACTTGGGCGGCGGGCGAGGCCGCGGTGATCGCAGCCCCGAAGACGGCGATCGAGGTCAGGAAGAGTGCTGCGTTTGGTGCGGCGGCCATGCCAAGGCTCGCCGCCGCCGCGAGCAGGTGGAAGCCGACGGCAACATGACCCGCGACGTAGCGGTCCGCCATCCGCCCCGCCAGCGGCGCAGCAACGACCGCTCCCACACAGAAGACCGTCCCGGTGAGCACCCCGATTGACGCACCCCAACTGCGCGTATTCACGGTGTAGGCGTACTGGAACGGCAGGATCAGTCCCCAGCCAAGGCTCCCCGTGAAGGAAGCTGCCGTGATGAGTCGTGCGCGAGCCAACATGCTCTTTGCCCTTCGATTTCAGTGAGAAGACTTCGATATCGAAGTATAGCCTCGAAATCGAATACTTTGAAATCGAACTCCGTGACGTGCCACACTGACGTGCATGGCAAAGCGCGTATCGAAGCCCTCGGCGACTGAGGCCTACCGCAAGGATGTGGAGGTGTTCGTTGCGGCTGGAGGCGACGAGGCGGTCCAACGAGTGATGACCGCCGTGCACGGACTCGCGCGGCGCCTCAACCAGTGGTACGACGCACAACTGGCGGATCTGGATCTGTCAGTAGGGGAGTGGGCGGTGATGAGCGCGCTCGCGCGTGACCTCGAGGCCAAGGGACTCACTCCCAGTGCGTTGGCCGAGATCGCCAACGTGGCGCCGTCCTCTATGACCCACCGGCTGGACCGGATGGCCGAGCGTGAACTGGTGGAGCGGTTTACCGACCCTGACAACCGGGTACGGGTGCGGGTGCTCCTGACGGACCGGGGATGGGAGCTGTTCAAACTCGCCATCCGCGAGTCCGACATGCTGGAATCCGACGTGCTCCGGGCGCTCAAACCGACAGAGCGCACCAAGCTCGCCGAGCTGCTCGAGCAGGCGATCGGCGGCGTGGACAGGATCGACGGCTGAACTCAGTCAGGCTGACAGCTGATGTTCGCCGCCGAATTTGGAGGGCAGGTGTAGGTTTCCCGCGACATGGGCGGCGAACTGGGGGCGGTGGCGTTGCTCGCCGCAGTGTTGGTTGTCGCCGTGGTCCGACCGCACGGATTGCCCGAGGCCCTCGTTGCGGTTCCTGCCGCCGGGGTCGTGTATCTGACCGGGCTCGTCAGCACGACAGCAGCCACCGAAGAGGTCGAGCGGCTCTTGCCGGTGCTGGTCTTCCTGGTCGCCGTCTTCGTGCTGGCGCGGATGTGCGCAGCGGAGGGTGTCTTCACGGCAGCCGGGCACTGGCTGGCGCAGTCGAGCGACGGCAGCGCACGCAGGCTGTTGCTCCGGGTCTTCGTGATCTGCGTCGTCGTCACGAGCGTACTGAGCCTGGATGCCACCGCGGTGCTGCTCACTCCGGTGGTGGCGGTCACCGCCGCACGGATGCACGTTCCTGCCGCTCCCCACATTTACGCCACCGGTCACTTGTCGAACTCGGCTTCATTGCTTCTGCCGATGGGAAATCTCACCAACCTGTTGGCGCTGGCGGCCAGCGGACTCACGTTGGTGCATTTTGCTGGTCTGATGCTTCTGCCGTGGGCTGCGGTCATCGTGATCGAGTACGCCGTGTTCACGACCGTGTTCCGGCGTGAGCTCAGTGGTCCGGTGCTCTCGACACGCGCGGAGCCACGTGAGACACCGGTCTTCGCTCTGATCGTGCTGGCGTTGACCTTGATCGGCTTCGTCGCCACCTCGTTCGTGGGCATCGAGCCCTACTGGGCAGCGATCGCCGGAGCCGTCGTCCTGACCGGCCACGCGCTTCGCGGGGGGCGGGTCCGGCCCTTGGGCGTGCTGACTGCGATGGACCTGCCCTTCATCGCCTTCGTGATCGGCCTCACCGTCGTGGTGCAGGCAGTCGTCTCCGAAGGTCTCGGGCAGTGGATCGACGGCCGGTTCCCCTCAGGTGACGGTCTTCCCAGCCTGCTGCTCTTGGCGCTCGTGGCCGCCGTCCTAGCCAACGTCGTGAACAACCTGCCGGCACTGCTGATCTTGCTGCCCTTCGTCGAAGGGACGGGCCCGGTGGCGATTCTGGCCGTCCTCATCGGCGTCAATGTAGGTCCCAACCTTACGTACACCGGTTCTCTCGCGACCCTGCTCTGGCGGCGCGTCGCCCAGGACAACGGAGTCCAGCCCGCGCTGGCACGGTTCACCGCACTCGGACTGGCGACCGTACCGGCCGGCATCGTGGTCGGGGTGCTAGCGCTGTGGATGTCGGCGCAGCTGCTGCCCTTCGCCTGAACAGCCGAGCGCATCACACCGGGCAGATGGCTCAGCTGGTCTGTTGGCGGTTGGTGCGGTGCCGTTGGATGTCGGTGACGTTTGAGTTGTCCACGGCTGCCCGCCGGGCCTCGATGTTGTTGTTCCAGAAGATCTCGAAGTCGCTCTCGGTCAACGGTCGTGCCGTCAGGTAGCCCTGCATCAACGGGCAGTTGAGTTGCACGAGCATCCGCCGCTGGGCATCAGTTTCGACACCCTCGGCCACCGTGGTCATCCCGAGGGCCGAGGACAGCCGGACGACGGCACCTGCGATCTCCGCGTCGACCGGATCGGTGACGAGGCCCTCGATGAACGTCCGATCCAACTTGACGACGTCGATGGGGAACCGCTTCAGGTAGGACAGCGAGGAGTACCCGGTCCCGAAGTCGTCGATCGCCACCCGGACGCCCAGACTGTGCAGCGACTCCAAGGTTGCCAGCGTCGCGACAGTCTCGGTCATCAGGACGGTCTCGGTGATCTCGAGACAGAGCTGTTGCGCGGGCAGACCGGTGTTCTTGAGGATGCGCGCAACCGTCTCGGTGAGCCGGTGCTGCGAGAACTGGAGGGCCGACAGGTTGACCGACACCGACAGCGCCTTGCGTTCTGGGTGTTGCACGTTCCAGCGCTGGGCAGTGCGGCACGACTGCTCGAGGACCCAGCGACCCATCGGGATGATCAGGCCGGTCTCCTCGGCCATCGGCACGAACTGTCCCGGCCACAGCACACCCCGCTCGGGCGACCGCCACCGGATCAGCGCCTCGGCGCCAACCATCTCGCCGCCATCGGATTCGACGATCGGCTGGTAGTGCAGCTCGAGCTGGTCCTCGTCGAGGCCGGTGCGCAGGCTGACCTCGAGGTCGAGGCGGGCCCGGCTCTCGTGTACCGAGGCGTCGGTCGAGACGCAGAAGCAGTTCCGACCGGCGGCCTTGGCGGCGTACGCCGCGGCGTCGATCATGGCCAAGATGTCGTCGCGCTCCTGGCCGTCACGGGTCAGGCCGACACCGATCGATGCCGAGGAGAAGATGTGGTGTCCGTCGACGTCGAACGGCTCCTGCAGCACGTTGAGCACGCGTTCGGCGGCCAAGGTGACGGCGTCGACGTCGGCGGCGTCCTCGATCAAGATGATGAACTCGTCACCTGAGACCCGCGCCACCGAGTCCGAGGGTGCCAACCCGGCCACCAGGCGGGCTGCCACCTGCATGAGCAGCTTGTCGCCGACCACGTGACCGTAGGAGTCGTTGACCAGCTTGAAGCGGTCGAGATCCAAGAACAGGAGACCGTGGTGGACGCCGGTCGTCCGCGAGCGGCTCAAGGCGTGGTCCAGTCGCTCGATCAGCAAGCGGCGGTTCGGGAGGCCGGTGAGCTCGTCGTGGAGGGCGCGTCGAGTCAGCTCGTCCTGGAAAGCACGGCGCTCGGTCACGTTGCGCATGACCAGCACGGCACCGACGTGGACACCTTCGGCGTGCAGGGGGGTCATGGAGTAGGCGATGTCGAGCGTGTCGCCATCGGACGGGCCGATGATCGCATCGGCGTCTTGGGCGCTGACGCGCTGGGCGACCATGGTGTCGAAATCGAGGGTGCGGCGTCGGTGCCGCAGCGTCAGCTTTTCGCGCAGCGGCGCGCCGAGGAGCGCCTGAGCGTTGGTGGCCTTGAGCATGCTCACGGCGGCCGGGTTGGCAAACGTGATGCAGGCGTCGAGGTCGAGTGCGATCACGCCCTCGGTCTGGGAGTTGGTGATCGTCCGCAGCCGGGCGATGACTTCGGCCGACCGAAGCACGTCGCCCGCGACCCCTGCGAGAGCGACCAGTGTCGTGCGGTCACGTTCATCCCA
>JACCVZ010000222.1 GCA_013697905.1 Nocardioidaceae bacterium | reverse complement strand
CGCTACGGCTGATGCCCGGCCGCCTGCGCACAACGGCTGGCTCACCGCTCGGCTTCCTGAGCGGCGCCGCTTCCGGACAGCTGCTCGGACAAGTGGTCCTCACCGGTGGGCCGGTCGTGTTGGCGCTCCGTGGCGGGTCGGCTGCACAGGTGACCGCCCTGTTCGCGGCGCTGGCGCTGTTTCGCGCGCCGTACATGCTTGCCCTCGGAGTCGTGGCCCAGCTGACCGGCAGGCTCACGACCTTGGTCGTGGGCGGCCAACGCGCCGAGCTGCGCCGCGTGCAGGTGGCGATCGTGACATCTGCGGTCGCCTCCGCCGCCCTCGCAGCACTCGTCGGAGGGACCGTCGGCCCAGTTCTTGTCCGGTGGGTCTTCGGCGACGACGTCACCCTCGACGCCGCGACGACCATCCTCGTCGCCATCGCAAGCGCTGTCGCGCTGGCGAATCTGGTGACCACGGTCCTCGTGCTCGCTCTGAACCGGGCCGGCGCCGTCGTCCGCGCCTGGATCGCCGGCGCCGGCGCCGCCGCCGCCGTACTCGTCATCAGTGACACGAACGCTCTGGACCAGACCTGCTGGGCGTTCCTCGCCGCGCAGGTGGTGGCGCTCCTGGTGCTGTTGGCGGAGGCTTCTCGGGGACGCTCAGGTGTCATCGTTGCGCCTCCCGACGAGAGTTCGTCACTACCTCCTGGAGTCTGAGACGCAGACGCAGCAGTCCCGCCAACGGTGATCCGTGATAGTCGTGTCCCATGCGCGGAATCATCTTGGCCGGAGGAACCGGCTCGCGCCTGCACCCGATCACGCTGGGAGTCAGCAAGCAGCTGATGCCGGTGTACGACAAGCCGATGATCTACTACCCGCTGTCAACTCTGATGCTTGCAGGCATCCGTGACGTGCTGGTGATCACGACCCCGCACGAGGCCGACGGCTTCCAACGGCTGCTCGGTGACGGATCGCGGTTCGGGATCTCCATCCGGTACGCGCAGCAGAGCGAGCCCAACGGCCTTGCACAGGCGTTCGTGATCGGGGCTGACTTCATCGGTGCGCAGCGATGCGCGCTTGTCCTCGGCGACAACATCTTCTACGGCCAAGGCCTTGGTCTGCAGCTCAAGCGTTTCGTGCACCTCGACGGGGCGGCGATCTTCGCCTACTGGGTCAACGACCCACAGGCATACGGCGTCGTCACGTTCGATACGTCGGGGCGAGCGCTCTCCTTGCAGGAAAAACCCACCAATCCGGAGAGCAACTACGCAGTCCCTGGGCTTTACTTCTACGACAACGACGTGGTCGAGATCGCCCGTGGCCTCGCGCCGTCGGGGCGAGGTGAGTACGAGATCACCGACGTCAACAGGGTCTACCTCGAGCGTGAAGCACTTCATGTCCACGTGCTCGCACGGGGCACCGCCTGGCTCGACACCGGCACCTTCGAGTCGCTCAACGACGCCAGCAACTTCATCCGGACGATCGAGCACCGGCAGGGACTCAAGATAGGCGCGCCCGAGGAGATCGCCTGGCGCCAGGGATTCCTCACCGACGACGAACTGCGAGAACGGGCCGCGGCACTGCACAAGAGCGGATACGGCGACTACCTGATCGACCTGCTCGAGCACCGTGACCTTCCGGCGTACCGCTCCCTCTAACCCGTCTCGCGGACGAGGCCGGCCCGTTGCTTGAGCGGCTCCCACCACTCACGGTGCTCGGCGTACCAGGTCACTGTCTCGGCGAGGCCCTGCCCGAAGTCGACTCTCGGCCGGTAACCCAGCTCCGCGCTGATCTTGTCGATGCTCACCGAGTAGCGCAGGTCGTGTCCCAGCCGGTCCTCGACCAACACGACCTGGCTCCAGTCTGCGCCGCACGCCGCCAGCAGCATCTCGGTGAGGCGTCGGTTGGAGAGCTCGGTTCCGCCGCCGATGTTGTAGACCTCGCCCGGGCGGCCACCCTCGAGGACGAGATGGACGCCTCGGCAGTGGTCGTCGACGTGCAACCAGTCCCGCACGTTGGCGCCCTCTCCGTAGAGAGGCACCCTGTCGCCGTCCATCAGGTTCGTGACGAACAACGGGACGACCTTCTCAGGGAACTGGTAGGGGCCGTAGTTGTTCGAGCACCGGGTCACACAGACCGGCAGTCGATGGGTGCGGAAGTAGGACCGGGCGATCAGGTCGCTTCCTGCCTTGGAGGCCGAGTACGGGGAGTTCGGCTCGAGCGGCTGGGCTTCGTCCCAGCTTCCGTTGTCGATGGAGCCATAGACCTCGTCGGTCGACACGTGGACGAACTTGTCGATGCCGTGCTGCAAAGCGGAGTCGAGCAGGGTCTGTGTGCCGACGACATTGGTCATCACAAAGTCGGCGGCTCCCAGAATGGACCGGTCGACGTGGCTCTCTGCGGCGAAGTGCACCACCACGTCCGCTTCGTCCATGAGCCTGTCCACCAGTGCCCGGTCGAGGATGTCGCCTTCGACGAACTCGAGCCTTTCGTCGTCCGAGACGGCAGCCAGATTGGCCAGATTGCCGGCGTAGGTGAGCTTGTCGAGCACGGTCACCGCGTCCGGGCGTACGCCGCCCCAGGCGTCTGCGAGCACCGAACGCACATAGTGGCTGCCGATGAATCCAGCACCGCCGGTCACCAGGACCCTCATGGGCGAGCCTCTGCGCGCTGCGGTTTGTCTGCAGCCAGGAAGACCGACGACCCGAACGGCAGGTCGTGGTGACGCAGCCGCCGGCACTCCAGCCGCGAGAGACCCATCAGCACCGCGTCCAGCCCTCGAGGGACGCGGGTCAGACCGGTCGTCTCGGGTGGCGAGGCCTTTCTAGCCGGGCGCGCACGCCGAACGAGGCGCTCGGCGACGAAGAACGGAAAGACCCCGGCGAACGCGTACGTCGAGCGGCGCACGACCAGCCCGGCGGTGGCAACCGCGGCGAGCGCCCGGGGGCGGGTGTAGCGACGGTAGTGCCCCGCTCTGACGTCATGGTCGGACCACGCCCACTGGTAAGCCGGTACCGACATCAGCAGCCGACCTCCGGGCTTGAGCACGCGGGCCAGCTCCGCGACAGCGGTCGTCTCGGGTTCACAGTGCTCGACGACGTCGAACGCGGCCACTACGTCGAACGTGCTGTCCGCAAATGGCAACGCCAACGCCGAGGCGCACACCCCTTCCCCGGCGCGCAACCCGCGTGGGTCCAGGTCGATCGCAATTCTTCGGTGCTGGCCACGCATCCAGCCCACGCTCGGCCCGTCCGCGCTCCCGACGTCGAGCACCAGGCCCGGCGTACCGAGGAAGTCGCCCAGCGCGGCGTGCAACAGGGCGGCCCTTGCCCGGTACCACCAGTAGTCCGGCTGTTCGAGGGAGGACGACCCCTGCTGAACCGTCGTCGTCACGACGCGACCTCGTGGTCGGCCTCCGACACCGCGCTAAGAAAGACTGACGTCACCCGCTCGATGTCGCCGACAGACAGGTTGTTGAAGAAGGGTAGCCGCAGGAGGCGACCGCTGATGTCGGTCGTCACCGGGCACTCGGTTTCACGGACGGCGAACCGCCGTCCGGCATCGGAGCTGTGCAAAGGCACGTAGTGGAACGTCGACTGGACGCCGTGCTCGCGCATGCGGGACAGGACAGTGTCGCGCGACGCGTTGTCGGCGAGCAGGACGTAGAACATGTGGTACGCCGACTCCGTGCCGTCCGGCAACACCGGCAGCCGCAAACCGAGGTCGTCGCAGTGCGGGGCGAGCAGCCGCTGATAGGTCTCGAACACCGCACGCCGCTTGGCCTGGATGACGTCGCGCTGCTCCAGCTGCGCGTACAGGTAGGCCGCCAGCAGGTCGGAGAGACCGAACGACGACCCGACGTCTTTCCAGGAGTATTTGTCGACCTGGCCGAGGAAGAAGGCCTGCCGGTTGGTGCCCTTGTCGTAGAGAACCCGGGCGCGATCGACGTCGGCTGCGTCGTTGAGCACGAGCGCGCCGCCCTCACCGCAGACGATGTTCTTGGTGTCGTGGAAGCTCTGGGTGGCGAACCTTCCGAGACTGCCCAGCGGCTCGCCGTGCCACCGTCCGAACAGGCCGTGTGCGTTGTCCTCGATCACCGCCACCTCGGGACGGCTGGCCAGCACCTTGCGGATGCCCGCGACGTCGCAGGGCACCCCGGCGTAGTGCACCGGCACGACCGCCCGGACCCGGTCGTCGAGCAGCGACTCCAGGTGCTCAGGATCCAGGCCGAGCGTGTCCGCCTCGATGTCACAGAACACCAGCCGGGCACCTTGACGAACGAAGGCCAACGCGGTGGTGGTGAAGGTGAACGAGGGGACGATGACAGTGTCGCCCGGCTCCAGGTTCAGCAGCATCGCCGACAGCTCGAGCGCGGAGGTGCACGACGTGGTGAGAAGCACTTCGGCGGCTCCGGTCTCCTCCCGCAGCACCGCCGCGGCCTTTTTCGTGAACTCCCCGGACGACTGGGTGTGTCCGCTGCGCAGCGCAGCCTCGAGGTAGGCGAGCTCGGAGCCCTCGACGCCTGCGCGGTTGAACGGGATGTCATGCACCTTGTCCATCGCAGATCCGCTCTCCCCCCGGCCTCCGCCGCTCACGTCGATGCCCCCGACACCCTATGCCCCGTCTCTGACTTTGCGTCTCTGCGTGGGGCGTCGTCGTGGCGGTCCCAGGGGAGGTCGCGCCCGAGCTGATCGCGCAGCCGGGCGTCACCGTCGTCGAAGTACGCCCGGAGCCGGTCGACCAGCTCTGAGGGGAGGTGAGGAGGCATGCCCTCGCTCTGGTTGACGAGGTCTGTCGGCTGGGACGGCGCCTCGCCGGGGTCGACGCCCAACCCCGCACAGAGCTGTGACAAGGACGACGGCCGCCGCGCGACTTCGTCAAGGAACAGCACCTGCACCCGACCAGGGAAACATGCCCGCCAGGGCTGGAGGTAGTCGACGTAACGACCACGCTCGAGGTAGGCGTACGGCGACACGGAGGTCATCGCCGGGTCCCACTCTCGCGGTCCGTCGAGGTTCTCCTCGAGCGCCTGCACCAATGGCCGTTCCTCGACCCCATGTTTCGTGCTGAAGCGCCAGTTGGACACCGCGCGGGCGACGGGGTCGCGCAGCTGGACGACGACGTCCGCGTCGCCCAGCATCTGCATGGCGCGCGGCGCCGCCTCGGCATGCTCCAGGTAGCTGGTGCTCTTCTCACCCAGGACATGCTCCGATGTCGCGTGCGAGAAGTAGGTGTGGCGGTACCAGTCGATCCCTCGGGCCGCGAGCTCGTCAGACAAGAAGACCTTGGGCTCCGGCCGGGCGGGACGCGCCATCGTGATGTCGGGATGAGAGTCGAGCAGGCTGTGGAGCAGGGTCGTGCCGCAGCGTTGCGCCCCAATGACCAGCAGGTGCCGGGTCAATCCGACACCCGCTCCACCACGTGGTAGGTCTCGTGGGCGCTGACGGCGTTCAACGTACGCACCACATACTCCCCGAGCATGGACAGCAGCGCGATCGTGAACCCGTTGAAGATCGCGAGCAGCACCACCGTGGTCGTCCAGCCCTGGACCTGGGTCTGCCCGAATGCTCCTTTCAGCAGATAGACCGCTCCCAGCAGAAAGCTGACTGCCGAGATGATGAAGCCGCCGACAGCCGCCAACCGCAGGGGAAACGACGAGTAGCTGAACAGGATGGTGAACACAAGCTGGACGATCCGGAGCGGACTGTAGTGGCTCTTGCCGCCGGCGCGTTGCTCGTGCCGTACGTCAGCGTTCGACCGGTTGCTCGAGTAGAGGAGCGCCTGTCCCGTGATGTAGGGGTGAGCTGTTCGTGAGGCGCAGATACGGTCCACCACGTCTCGCCGCAGGATCCGGAAGTTCGACAGGATCAGCCCCTTCGGCTGCCCGAAGATACGCCGATTCATGGAGTTGATGACCTTGGTCCCCAACCGTCGGTAGCCGGCAGCCTGTTTGCGCTCGAACTTGCCGAAGACGGCGTCACGGCCGGTCATCGCCTCGTCTATCAGCTTCAGCACCTCGTCGGGAGGGTTCTGACCGTCGTCGTCCATCGTGATCACGTAGTCGCCGGTGGCCTCGCGCAGTCCGGCGAGGTTGGCGTAGTGCTGCCCATAGTTGCGAAGCAGGTTCAACGCCACGACGTGGTCATGGTGGTGCGCCAGGCTGGCGACCACCTCCCAGCTACGGTCACGACTGCCATCGTTGACAAGGATCACCTCGTAGGACAGCGACTCACGTTCGAAGACGTCCACCAGGCGCTCAACGGTCTGACCAACGAGGTCTTGGCTGTTGTAGACCGGTATGACGACCGAGTAGGTGAACGCACGCCGGTCACCTCGGTGCGCAGGCGACATACCGACGGGGTGGCTCGTCGGCTGCGGTCGGTCATCATGGTTCATGAGTCGAGACTTCGGCTGGGAGACAGGAGGTCGCCTTGAGGATATGGCATCGCGCTGCGACCAACGCACCGCCGCGACCCTGGCGGGCGATGACTCGCGCTGACTCCTTGTGGTACGCCGGCGCAGTGGCGACCGGTGCGGCGTTGATCCTGGTCACGGCGATCAAGCAGCCCTTCAACCAAAACGAGCTGGCACAGATCGGCCCGTACGGCAGCGACAGCCTTTCCACGGTCACCTCCGGCACCCGGCAACCACCGCTCGACCCGCTGCTGGGCGCGCTGGTGCAGCATCTGCTCGGTGAAGGACAGCTGCGGCAGCGGTTGGTGCCAGTTGCCGCGGGCATCGCGACCCTCGTCGTGATGGGTCTCCTGCTCCGTCGGCTGGGCCTGGGGCTCGCCGGTGCGTTCGGACTCTGGCTGATGGCCACGGCCCCACTGATGGTCCGCTACAGCGCCTACACCCGCCCCTACGCGGTCCCCCTCTTCTTGATGGTTCTCTTCACCTTTGCCGCCGTGCGCTGGCTGGACCTGCGCAGCAGGGCCTGGCTCGCGGTAGCCGCCCTCGCAGCTGTGGCCCTTCCGCTGTCACGGGTGCCTGAACCCATCGCCTTCTTGCTGACGACGATGGTGACACTGAGCTGGCTGTGCTGGCGCGGCCGCCTCGCGTGGAGGCAGGCGTGGCCGCTGATCGTCATCCCTGGCGTGGCACTGATCCTGGTCGGGTACCCGATGTTTCGCTCCCTTAAGGCTTCGGTGAGTGGCTACTACGACCCCAGCGCCGCAGGCGTCTTCGACCGCTTCCCCTATGGTGCCCACGAGATTGTCACCGGCCTGCTGCCGCTGCTGGCCGCATGGTTGCCCTGGTGGCCGGTCACCTTGCTCGTGTTGGGGGCCTGCCTCGCGATCCCCGCCTCTCGCCGCCTCCTCGCCCGTTGGTGGTTCGTCTGGCCGCTGCTCATCGCTCCTGTCGTCTTCGCGCTGGCCTACCACTTTGTGGCACCAATCGACTTCACCCGACTCCCGTACCGGTCCCGCGCGGCGATGTTCTTCATCCCGGCGTACGTCCTGGTCGTGGCTGCCCTCGCTTCGGCCGTCGTCGACGCGCTGAGGTGGGGGCCCCGACTCAGGGTTGCGCTCGGCGCCTTGCTGGCAGCGGCGCTCATCGGGCAACTGCCGGCGACGGCCGGGGCCTTGCTGCACGATGACTCACCGGACTTCTCCCGCGCGGGCGACATGATCGACGCAACCGTGCCGGCCGACGGGCTCGTCCTGTACGACCGACCTGCCGGCCCGGAAGACGACCACATGGGCTTCCTTGCGCGCGGACGCTATCTCGAGCATCCGGGGCAGGTCGTTGAGATCGGCTTCCTCGCCCACGAACCGAGAAGGCTGCCGGACGGCCGCATCTACCTGCTGGTCAACGGCCAGTGCACCCTTGGGTCCTGTGGCACCCAGCCGGTGGCCTGGGACCACGACATTGCTGGCTGGCAGCTCGTCTCCCAGTTCCGGCAGTTCACCTTGTATGCACCCTCCGACGGGCAGTCTGGACAAGAGGGCGCGATCGCAGCCCTGACCTCTTTCGGTGACGCCCTGGGTCCCGAGCTGGGTTTCCGTGAGACGTTCGCCGCGGCCGCGTTGCTGAAGCGGGAAGGTAGGCGGTCCGAGGGAGCGGCGCTTGTCGAACAGATGTACATGGCAGCAGACCGCGAGACCGCCGCCTACATTCGTGCAGCAGCACAGCTGAGAGGGCTGGACCCGTTTCGCTGACCCCGCCAACCGTCCCAATGCTCCTATACGGGAATCTCCGCGGGTATCATCACACCGCAGCGGTCTCAGGGTGAGGCCCCGCAGGGGGACACGTGGCCAGCATCACTACTCAGCAGTCGACGGCTTCGCCTCCGGCGGAGCCGCGACGAGTCCTCGACCCATGGTGGTACGTCGGTGCCGTCGTCATGGGAGCCGTTCTCTGCGTCCTGGCAGCCCTCAACCAGCCGTTCAACCAAAACGAGCTGAAGCAGATGAGGCCCTACGGCAGCAACGATCTGTCGAAGATCACCTCGGGCACCCGCCAGCCGCCGCTCGACCCGCTGCTGGGCTCCCTGGTTCAGCACCTGCTGGGTGAGGGCCAGTTGCGGCAGCGACTGGTGTCGGTCCTCGCCGGGATCGGGATGCTCGTCGTGATGGGCCTGCTGCTGTACCGGCTCGGGGTCGGTCTGGCCGGCGCGTTCGGGCTGTGGGTGATGGCCACCGCCCCCCTCCTGGTCCGCTACAGCGCCTACACCCGGCCCTATGCGCTGCCGCTGTTCCTCAGCGTGCTGTTCGTGTACGCCGCCCAGCGCTGGCTCGACGACCGCAGCAAGGGCTGGCTGGCGCTCGCCGCTCTCGCCGCCGCCGCGGTCCTGCTGTCACGGGTGCCCGAGCCGACGATCTTCCTGGCGACGACAGCTGCGACCTTCGCGTGGATGGCGTGGCGAGGACGATTGGCGTGGTCGCAAGCCGGGCCGCTGGTGGCCATCCCCGTCGGCGCGCTCGCCCTGGTCGGCTACCCGATGTACCGTTCGCTGGCCGGCCAGTCGGAGAACATCTGGGATCCCAGCCCCTCGGGCGTGATCGACCGTTTCCCCGGTGGCGTGCACGAGATCCTCACGGGCCTGCTGCCCCTCCTGTCCACGTGGATGCCCTGGTGGCCGCTCACGGCGCTCGTCATCATCGCCTCGCTGGTCATCCCCGACGTCCGTCGCCGCCTCCTGCGGTGGTGGTTCGTGTGGCCACTGCTCGCGGCACCGGTGGTTTTCGTCCTCGCCTACCACTTCCTGAACCCGTTCCCGTTCGACATTCGGCCCTACCGTCCGCGGATGGCCATGTTCTTCGTTCCTGGTATCGGCTTGATGGTGGTGGCGCTCGCGTCGACCGTTGCCGAGGCGAGCGCCTGGTCGCGTCGCGCTCGCATCGGTGTCGCCGCATTCTTGGCCGCCACTCTCGTCGGCCAGCTACCCGGCACCGCGTCGGTCCTGTTGGAGAACGAGGCTGCAGACTTCGAGCAGGCAGCCTACGTCCTCACTCACGAGCTCCCTTCCGACGCGATCGTCCTCTACGACACTGCCAGTCCGATCGGTCGCTGGCACCAGCCGTTCACGGCAAAGATCCGCTACATGGGCCGCAAACCCTATGTGGGCCAGGTCTCGAAGCTGGCGACAGCGCCTCAGAGCGTGCCGGAGAACGGCCCGGTCTACCTGCTCTTCCTCGACAGCGAGTGCGCGTTCTCCGTGGTCTGCGACGAGCCGCCAGCGCCATGGGACGGTCAGGTCGCCGGCTGGCGGGTCGCGAAGCGGTTCGACAAGTTCACCCTCTACGAGCCCGACCATTCCGTCACCGGCCGAGCGGGCGCCATCCATGCGCTGCGCGACTTCGCCGCGTCGCTGGGACCTGACTATGGCGCGCTGGAGACGTTCTCCGCCGCCGCCCTGCTCAAGCTCCAGGGTCGCCGCGACGCAGCAAGGCAGCTGATCAAGCAGCTGTACGCCGCCGCCAGCCCGGACGTCGCGGACCGGATCAGGCGCAACGCCGAGGCAGACGGTCTCGGCTCGTTCGACTGACGTGGGAGGCAGGCGGACACGACTGCCCCCGACGTCACGGCGTCTGAGTGTTCGAGCTCACCTGGTCAGGCCAAGTACTTTCGCCACCCTCTCCTTCAGGGTGGGTCGCCGTGATTGCGCGATCTGCTTCGCCAGCTGCTCCCGCAGCACGACTACCTGCTGGTGCTGTCGACTGAGCGCCAGCTGCTGGCGATCGAGTCGCTTGCGTTGTTTGTTGATGACCGTGCGCTGCTCGGCGACCATGCGATCGAGCGTGTCGAGTCGGCTGTCGAGCGCTGCCCACGCCTCGGCGTCCGGGGTCCGGGAAGGAGCAGGGTGCGGGAACGGAGGGTGGTAGGCGTGCTCGTGCTGAGTCTGGTCAAACGGTCGGGAGTCCCGCAACCAGCGCAGTCGACTGGCAACGCTGTCAGGAGGCGGTGCACACAGGGTCCGCACCGCGTCAGGGTAGGAAGTCCTCGCGACCTTCGCGTCAAACTCCGGATTTTCGTTGCCAGGTTGATGAATGTGCGCCAGACCGTTGACTTGAAGGAAATCGAGGTAGGTGTCGAACCGCGGTCCGTGCAGCCCGTTGAACTCGGTGGGGTCGTACATCTCCAGGAGTTCGGCCGCGTCGACATCGACGGCCACCTCATTGACGGCGCGATGAGGCATGCCGTGGTACTCCGCCAGCTCCACCGTGCGCGAGTCGTGCGCGAGCAACAAGGCAGGGGTTCCGGCGAGGATGGCGGCCACACAGCCGTGAAAACGCGTACCGAAGGCGAAGTCTGACCTGCTCACGAAGTCCAGCCACGGCCATGGGTCGAGGAAGATCCGCATCCGGTCCTGTTGGTACAGCGGGTGGGCGGTGTGCACAGGTGCGCGGGGGTCCTTCAGCTCGCGTGGGTTCTCGCCCCAGAGCAGGAGTTCCAAGGTTCTACGGTCTTGAGCGATGTAGGTCAGCCTGGGGTATCGCGTCGCCTGTCGCTCGAGGATCTCAGCAATTTTTTCGACTCCAGGCGTAAAGCTGACGGTAATCGGGCTGTCGCGGTCGAGCGTCGCCGTCTCGGTCGGGAGTGTGAGGTCGCGTCCCTGGAGGAACAGCGAGGGGCACCCGATCACGCTCACCGCGCTGGACGGAAAACCGAGCCTGCTCAGGTAGCGTTTGGTCATCTCACCCCGGACGCCAATAGATGCCGACCGATCCAGCACCGCCGAGACGAAATCCGTCACCTCGGGTGCGATGTAGTCGAGCTGCGTCTCGTCATCGTGGAGCCCGTCGACCTGGATGCCGACGCCGACGACGACCACAGGGATCTCGAGCTCGCGGATGAAGTCAGTGAGATTTCTCAGTCGCCGGCGAAAGCCTGGTCGGAAGGCGTTGGCGAGCGGGACGACAAAGGCATCAAATCGCTCGTTGGTGCGGGCGACATCGTCGGCGGTGGCCGCCCGTGTCTCTGACAGCGTGGCGTTCGAGACGATCTCCGTGCCTGGCACAAGCAGCGTCTTGTGTACCGCGTGGCTGTAGAGATGGTTACCGACGTTGCCGTGGAGCACGTCCTGAGCCACCGTGGTCTCGGGACTCACGACGGTGAACGGATCCTTGCCGGAACGCATGAGGATCTGCACGATCGTGTCTCACCCACTCCAATCGGAAGCACGTTGGCGACGGCGGCCAGTCTATGGGTGCGTCATCCCGCGCTCGATCATCACGGTCTCAGCCGATGTGCGACCTTCGCCGCCGCTCTGCGCGCGAGTCCACCGAAGCCCCGTAGGATACCGGGCCGGGCCGGTCCGACAGACGGTGCGGGAGGCGACGGCTGTCGCTTGAGCTTGATCCGCGTCTCTCTGACAGCCTTCTTGCGGGCGACCCTCGCCTCCGCCGCAGCGACATCGTGGGAGATGGCCGCCGCATCGTCGTAGAGAGAGCGGTAACGATCGCTGAGCTCGTCGAGCCCGGCCCGCGCCTCCTCGTCAGAGCCGCGCCGGTCACCGAGTTTGCTGCACAGCAGCCACGTCTCGTCGGCGATCTCTCGTAGGTGCGCAGGGATTTCGAGGTCCGCCCAATGCACCTGGTGGCGTCGAAGGCTGGGGTCGATGAAGTCGTCGACGCTGTGACGGCTCCCGGACTCGATATCAGCGTTGAACCGCAGGCCGAAGTCCCGCTGAAGTCCTCCCATCACTCGACGCCAGTCTTCGATGAGGTCGTCGTAGCGGACGAACGTTCGCGTCTTGCCGCGCGTCTGCCGCTCGGTGATCAGGTTGGCGTTGACCCACCGGGCCACGCTCATGACCTGGTAGCGGCGCACGCCTTGCCCGTCGCCCTTGGCGTAGTACGTCGCACGGCTCCCGACCACCTCAGCCGGGTGGCGCAGCATCGCGACGAAGCCCGTGGACATGTCGAGGCGTGCCGCCGCAGATGCCCACAGCAGCGGCATCCACGAGGACCGCGGATCCTTGACGACGATCTGTGGCGCATGCTCGAGCTCGTCGGTCAGCCAGGCGACGATCTCGTCCTCGTGTTCCGGCCCGAGGACTGCCTGGATGCGGTCGACGGCGTCAGGGCGCCCGTCGAAGGTGTCGATGGCCGCCCGTTCCAGGATCCGGCGGTGAAAGTCGATCGCCCACTTCGGCTCGAAGAAGCCACGCGGGTTGGATGCGTTGGCTCCGAGGGAAGGCCGGGGAGAGTGGATGCCGAGGTGGTTGAGACCACCGGACATCGTGCTCGTCCCGCTTCTCCCGGCTCCGGTCACCAGGACGAACCGTCGCGGTGCGGACTGAACGAGATCGGGCTCTGCGGGCGCCGACGGGTCGGCCACGGTCACTCCTCACGCTCGGACGCTGGGCGCTGGCAGCCTACTGGGCGGTGGTCGTGCCACCGGGACGACGACCCGATCGTGGCGGCTCGTCGGCACTCGTCACGGTCCTACATCCCTCGGACGCGCCCTAGTAGGGTGACGCCAGCAAAGCCCAGATGAACAAGGAATGGACCCCCACTGATGAGAGCCAGGTCGCCGGCGCGCCGGGTAGCCGGCCGAGTCCGCTCACGGCTTCGTGGGCTTGACTACCGGGTGAAACGGCGTCTGCGCCGAGGGGCTGAACAGCGCCCCCAGGTCAGCGTCATCGTCCCCGTCTACAACGTCGAGGCGTACCTCGACGAGTGTCTCACCAGCCTCCGCAACCAGCGGTATCGCCAGCTGGAGATCCTCGTCGTCGATGACGGATCGCCCGACGGTTCTCTCGCGATCGCTGAGCGGCACGCCGCTGAAGACTCGAGGGTCCGCATCATCCGCCAGCCGAATGGAGGACTGGGAGCCGCTCGAAACGCCGGCATCAAGCACGCCACCGGCGCCTACCTCACCTTCGTCGACTCCGACGACGTCGTCCCTCCTTTGGCCATAGGCGCCATGGTCGGGTCGGCTGAACGCACCGGCTCGGACATGGTGGTGGGGGCTGCGCTGCGTTTCAACTCGAGACGTCGCTGGCAGATGGAGTGGGTCGAGCTTCACCGCGAGGCACGGCTTCACTTTCCTGTGAAAGAGTTCCCCGAGATCATCCGGAACAACTACACATGGGGCAAGCTCTACCGGACCTCCTTCTGGAAGGCCTCAGCGCTGTGGTTCCGCGAAGGCGTCGCCTACGAGGACCAACCCCTCATCACCCAGCTCTACGTGCGGGCTGCGGGCATCGACGTCCTGCCGGCGATCGTGTACGAATGGCGCCAGCGAGGCGACGAGAGCTCGCTCAGCCAACAGACCCACACGTTGCGAGACCTCCAGGACCGGGTCTCGGCCTGGGACGCGGGGGCCGTCGCACTTCGCGCCGAGGCGCCACTCAACGTCTACGAAATCTGGCTCCGGACGCTGTACGCCACCCATTTTCACTGGTACCTGAAAAACAAGTCCACAGTAGACGACGACTACTGGGCAACACTGCAAGGAGGCATCAGCCGAGTATCCGCGACCGCGCCTGAGGGACCGATGAGGGGGATCGAGCCCCCCCGCCGCGTTGCGGTGGAGCTGGCCCGTCGCGGCCTGCGCGACGACTTCCACGAGTTCAAACGGCGCCACGGCTACACCGCCGCCAACTTCCCCAGCGAACTCGAGCCCGACGGCCTCGTTCTGAAGCTCCCGACATACGACGACGCCGACGTCGACGTCCCCCGTGAGTTCTACCGCCTGGAGGACGACGAGATCCGCCTCGTGCACCGAGTGGACAGTGCCCGGTGGACGGACTCCGGCGACCTGCAGGTCGACGGTTGGGCCTATTTCCGGTCGGTCGACCTGCGTGAGCGTCCGACGACGATCACGGTGCTGCTGCGTAACGACGAGAGCGGCGAGGAGGTCGAAGCGAGCGCCGTCGAGAATCCGCACCCGACAGTCTTCCCCCCGGTGCAGGACAAGTGGGCCGACTACAGCCGTGCTGGCTTCGCCGCTCACCTTCGCATCGGAGAACGACTCAGTCGGCCGCCGGGACGCAAGCCCGGGCGATGGACCCTGCTGGTGCGTGTCCAAACTGACCGGTTCGACCGGACGCTGCCGATGAGCGTGGTGCTGCCCGGCGGCTCCGCGGCAAACCTTCCAGCGTTGTCCACCCCGGACGGCTTCTGGCATCGCACCGACCTGGGTAGGGGGCGCATCTTCAGGCTCCTGCACCTGCCACGGATCGCCGTTGCCGAGCAGGTGAAAGCCGAGGGAGGGACACTGCGCGGCCGGCTCGTGCTGAACACTCCGGGCGAGGTCACCGGGATGCGCCTCGTGAACGTCGAATCCGAGGCTGTCGAAAACCTCCCCTACGACGGCGCCGACGGCTCGGGCGAGTTCTCCTTGGCCGTTCCACCGGCCCTTCTCGCCCAGCCGAACAGCACCGTCGAGCAGACTGCTGTCTGGTCCCTGCGCGCGCGATTGGCCACCGGCAAGACCCTCCTGGTCACGGTTCCTGCCGGGTTCGAGGAACCCGTCGAGTCACGCAGCGGCAGTTCGGTCGTGTCGTGGCGCCCATCTCACCGCGGCGCCCTCACCCTCAACGTCTCCACCACGACCGTAGTGGTCGAGTCGGCCAGCCTCGAGGGCTCGACGCTGGTGCTGGCCGGACGGGCTCCCTGCCTCGGCGAGGCCGCGCTGACACTCCAGCTCGTCTCGGTGAAAGCGCGCTCCCTGCCCGAGTCGACCGAGATCGCAGGCGGCCGGTTCCAGGTGCGACTTCCGCTGCGCAGGCACGCGTGGCGGTACGGCGAGGTGACGCTGCCGTCAAGCCAGTACGCCTTGACATTCGTCGTGCAGGAACCGGATGGAGAAACCGCCGGCGAGGCCCAGGTGAGCGAGGAGCTCAACGCGAAGTTTCCCGCCGGCCAGACAGCCGACGACACCTCAATCATCCTCACCCGAGGAGCCGGCCGCGCCCTGCACGTACAGCTTGTTCCCCCGTTGGCGCCCGACGCACGCGGGAGCTACCACCGCAACCGGCTCGAGCAGGCCCACCTCGCGGTTACGGCAGCGGGCGGCGCCGTCGAGGAGCGAGACGGGCTGCTGATCGAGACCAACTTCGGAGAGGTGGCCGGCTGCAACGGCATCGGAATCCAACGCGAGCTCGAGCGCCGCGGTGCGCAGCTGAAGGTGTACTGGACCGTCAAGGACCACTCGGTCGTCGTACCCCCGGGTGGCATCCCCCTCGTGCGCAACAGCGTCGAGTGGTTCGAGAAGCTCCGCACCGCGAAGTACTTCATCGACAACATGTACCAGCCGATCTACCACTTCCGGCCACCTGGTCAGACGATCATCGCCACCTTCCACGGCTACCCCTTCAAGGTCATGGGCGCACCGCACTGGGAGAACATGCAGTTCTCGCAGGCATTGATCGACTCCTACCAGCGCCGGGCCAAAGAGTGGGACTACTTGGTCTCGCCGGCCCGTTACGCGACGCCACTGCTGACCCGAAACTTCCTGTACGACGGCGAGGTTCTCGAGATCGGCTACCCGCGCAACGACGTGCTTGTCTCTGCAGAAGCCGACGACATTCGCGCTGCCACCCGGGCGTCCTTGGGGATCCCCGAGCACGTGACTGCCGTGCTGTATGCCCCGACGTTTCGCGACTACCTCTCCGCGGACGACCACCACGCGAGCATGGGTACCTTCCTCGACCCGGCCGAGCTGGTTCAGAGCCTCGGCGCGAACCACTGGGTGCTGATCCGCGGCCACGCCTTCCACGCCCGTACGAACAAACGTCCGGATACCGCTGACCGCGTCATCGACGTCACCGACTACCCCGACCCCGCTGACCTGTACCTCGCCTCCGACGTGGCGATCTTGGACTACTCCTCGCTGCGCTTCGACTTCGCGGTGACAGGCAAACCGATGGTGTTCTTGGTGCCCGACCTGGAGCTGTACGAAGGAACACGCGGTTGGCTCCTCGACTACCGTGAGACCGCTCCTGGTCCACTGCTGAAGACGACGGCCGACGTGGCTGCTGCACTTGCAGACCTGGACACCGTCGTGGCCGAGTACGCCGGGGCCTACGAGACGTTCCGCAAGTCATTTCTCGACCTCGAGGACGGCCGTGCGTCGGCACGGTTCGTCGACGCCGTGTTCGTGCCGCGTGGAGACGCGCCAGCTGCTGTCGAAGGCTTAGGGGGCGTCTGAGCCCACGTCGAGTCTCTCGCCGAGGTTCGAGCCCATCGGGTCCATCCGGCGCAGGTCGACGATGTGGCCGGTGTCTTTGGACAGCAGCAGGTCGATCGACGCCGTGGCCACCAGCATGGAGTCGAGCAGTGAGCCCGCCGGCTCGTGGCCGAACGCCTTTGTCCGCATCGGAGTCCCTGTGCGCTCGGGGTTGATGCAGTTCACGTGGACCCCGAGCGGCGCCCACTCGTCGGCAAGGGCCTGGGTCAGATTGACCACGGCCGCCTTCGCCGAGGAGTAGAGGCTGTAGCCACCACGGCCGCGGGTGTAGGAGCTGGAGGTGAAGAAGAGGAGGCTGCCACCGGTCGCCTCGAGGTGCGGCAGGACCTCTTGGGCGATCAGGATTGGCGCCAGGTAGTTGATCTCGGTGGCCGCGTAGATCGTCTCCTCCGAGGTGGAGGCGAGCGTCCCCCGAGGGAGCACCGCCGCGGTGTTGACGACGAAGTCGATGCGTCCGTGCTGGGCGACCACGTTGTCGACGGCGGCGACGACGTCTTCACGACGGTCGACATGGGTGCGGGTGGTGGATCGACTGAAGGCGGCCACGTTCGCGCCGTACTTCCTTGCCAGCGTGGCGATGTCGGCGCCAATGCCGTAGCTGCCGCCGAAGACGATCATGGTCTTGCCGGTGAGTGCTTCCCGGTATCCGTCGTCCGTCCGGCTGTGCGGCAGGTCTTGACTGGTCAGCTGGAACAACTTGTCGACGAGGTAGACGTCGATGGGTTCGGTGACCTTCATGTTGCGTTCATCGCCGCGCACCACCCAGATAGGCACGTCCGGGAGATACCGGAGCACGACCTTGCAGTCGTCGGTCGCCTCGAAGTCCGGATCTTGCCCGGCCAGCTCGTACGCCTTTCGCAGCACCGACGTCCGAAACGCCTGCGGGGTCTGGCCCCGGCGCAGGGCACCGCGCGGTGGGATGTCGGAGATCGTGTTGGACTCGTCGACCTCGATGATGGTGTCGGCCGACGGGATGGCCACGTCCACGGCGTCGTAGCGGTCCAAGGCGTCGTAGCACTCGCTGATGATGCGGTCGCTCACGAGCGGCCGGACTGCATCGTGCAGCAGTAGCTTGCAGTCGCGCTCCCCGACCGCCTCGAGTGCACGAGACGTCGTGCCGTTGCGTGTGTCGGCACCCTCGAGGATCTGGCTGACCTTGGTGTAGCTGCCGCTCCTGACCACCTGTCTCACGACGTCGAGGTGCCCCGTGGCCATCATGATGATGATCTCGTCGACCCGCGGATGCTGGTCGAGGATCGCGATCACATGCTCGATGACCGGACGGCCGGCGATCTTGACGAGCTGCTTGGGAATGTCGAGGCCCAGCCTGGTGCCCACACCTCCCGCCAAGATCACCGCGACGTTGGTGCCGCCTGCCGCAGTCATGTGCGCCTTGAAAGCAAGCGCGAAGTGCGGGCCCTCAGACCGTCAGC
>JACCVZ010000215.1 GCA_013697905.1 Nocardioidaceae bacterium | reverse complement strand
CAAGGCCGACTTGATTTTCTATGACGGCTACGCACAGGGGCAGCAGTACATCGTGCAGGGAGTGTTTCCATGATGGCCACCGCCAAGGACGCGGGTGTCGACGTACCCATCGTCGTCTCGGCTCCGCCACATGAGCCGGAGCACGCGCCAGGCACGGACGTACACATCCGGCGGAACCGCCACGTCGTGCATGTCCTCGATGGCAGAGTTCCCGACCGCCCCGAGGTGCTCGACCCAGCGAAGGTCTCCGCATGACAGATCAGCACCAGCCGCCGGTGGACCTGTCGACGGGAGCGAGGTCCCGCGCTACGTGGGCCCCGCAACGTTTGCCCGGCTGCCGCAGATCGACGAGGTCTCCGATGTCGATGTCGCGGTGACGGGGGTGCCCTACGACAGCGCTGTGACCTACCGTCCTGGCGCTCGTTTCGGACCGAGCCACGTCCGTGAGTCGTCCCGGCTGCTCCGCCCCTACAACCCTGCCCAGGACGTCTCTCCGTTCAGCCGCCAGCAGGTGGTCGACGCCGGCGACATCGTGGCGAACCCCTTCTTCCTCGACGAAGCGGCCGCCCAGGTGGAGACCGGAGCCCGTGACCTGCTCGAGCGTGCGGGCCGGCTGGTGACCATCGGCGGTGATCACGCGATCGCGTTGCCCTTGCTGCGGGCGATGCATGCGCAGCACGGGCCGGTGGCGGTCGTGCACTTCGACGCCCACCTGGACACCTGGGACACCTACTTCGGTGCCCGCAACACCCACGGGACGCCCTTTCGCCGGGCGCAGGAGGAAGGGCTTCTCGACGCGGAGGGGTGTCTGCACGTGGGGATTCGTGGCCCGCTCTACTCGGGGCAGGACCTGATCCAGGACGCCGCTCTAGGGTTCCAGGTCGTGACGAGCGACGAGCTCGACGACATCGGCACGAAAGGAGTCATCGAGCGCATCCGTGCCCGAGTCGAGGAGCGTCCGGTCTACGTGTCCGTCGACATCGACGTACTCGACCCCGCGTTCGCGCCAGGCACTGGGACGCCGGAGGCAGGCGGCATGACCAGCCGCGAGCTGCTTCGGGTGCTACGCGGGTTTGCCGACCTCGCGCTCGTCGGTGCCGATGTCGTCGAGGTGTCGCCGGCGTACGACCATGCGCAGGTCACGGGAATCGCTGCCTCGCACGTGATCTACGAGCTGATCTCGGCGATGGCGCCTCGCGATTGACGCCGAGGTCGCCCCCACGTTCCCGCCCTGCTGCTGGCTCAGCCACACCCACCTAGAGTGGGCGCCATGAGCTCCGGCCCGGCTGTCCTGCGCACCGAAGACCGCCACCTCGTCACCGGCAACACGTCCTGGACAGGGAACATCCGGCCACCAGGCACCTTGCATCTCGTCTACGTGCGCAGTCCGCTGCCGCACGCCCGGTTCACGGTCGACGTGAACGTCGCCCGGCAGGCGCCTGGTGTCGTGGCCGTCTGGACCGGCGTCGACGTGGCGCGCTGGTGTGCCGAGACCCCCAGCCTCGATGACGGACCGAACGCGCAGCTGATCGCCACGGACACGGTGCGGTATGTCGGCGATCCGGTCGCCGCCGTCGTTGCCCGAACCGCAGCCGAGGCAGTCGACGCGGCCGAGCTCGTCGACGTCGACTACGACCCGCTTGCGTCGGTGACGGATGTCGACGCCGCGCTGGCCGACGATGCACCGAGACTGCACAGCCAGCGTTCCGACAACGTCGTGCTGTCCTCCGATCGCGGTGCCGGCGACGTCGACGGGGCCCTCGCAGATGCCGATGTTGTGATCCACAGGCGTTTCGAGCAGCCGCGCGTTTTCACCGCCTCGATGGAGCCGCGAGCAGTCGTGGCACACCCGACTCCGGAGGGCTTCACGGTCTGGGTGTCGTCGCAGGTGCCGCACATCGTGCGGTTCCTGCTCGCCCAAGGCAGCGGCATCGCCGAGGACCGGCTCCGAGTCATCGCCCCGGACGTCGGCGGTGGTTTCGGTGGCAAGTTCTTCTACTCCGAGGACCTGCTCGCGCTGCTGGCGGCGCGCGAGCTCAACCGACCGGTCGCCTGGGCGGCAACGCGCAGCGAGGATCTGCAGACGACGTTCCACGGGCGGGCGCTCGTCCAGGAGGTGGCCATCTCGGCGACTCGTGAGGGCGACATCACCGGTCTCGATGTGCGCCTGATCGGCGATGCCGGGGCCTACGTGTCACCCATCGGTCCCGGCTCGGCCATGGGCGGGGCACGCATGTATCCCGGCATTTACAGGATCGAGAACTACCGCTTCAGCTGTCAGTGCGTGCTCACCAACAAGACGCCGACCGGGGCCTACCGGGGCGCCGGCCGGCCAGAGGCGACCTACGCGATCGAGCGCCTCGTCGACGAGCTGGCCGCCGAGCTCGGCGTGGACCCGGTCGAGCTCCGCCGCAGGAACTGGATTGAGGCCGAACAGTTCCCGCACAAGACGGCCGGTGGCGTGACGTACGACGTCGGCGACTATGCGGCGACCACCGACGCCATGCTCGCCCTCAGCAACTACGAGACGCTGCGCCGACGCCAGCACGAGCACAACGTCGACGGCGCCAGGAGCCGGCTCGGCATCGGCGTCTCGACGTACATCGAGGCGTGCGGCGGCGGTCTCAAGTATGCCGACAACGCCGTCGAGACCGCGAGTGTGCGACTGACGCCCGACGGCGCCGAGGCCATCATGGGAACCACCGCGTTCGGCACCGGCCATGCGACCACCTGGGCGCAGATCGTGAGCAACGTGCTCGGGGTCGACGTCTCAGCTGTCAAGGTTGTGCAGGGCGACACCGAGCGGGCGCGGCACGGCTTCAACTCCTACGGCTCTCGATCGGTGAGCGTGGTGGGGTCGGCGCTGCACGAGGCCGCGGTCGAAGTACGCCGACGCGCGGTCGACGTGGCGGCGCGCGTGCTCGAGTGTGACGCGACAGACCTGGAGGTCGACGAGGGGACGTTCACCGTGCGGGGCACCGACGCGTCCACGACCCTGCGAGAGGTTGCGCTGGCGTCGTACGACGACCGCACGTTGACCATGGACGGATTCGAACCGGGCCTTGGCTGTACGCGAACGTCCGACCTCTCCATCTCCACCTTCCCTTTTGGGGCGCACCTGGCGCTGGTCGAGGTGGACGTCGAGACCGGTGTGGTGCGGCTGCTCGATTATGTCGGCGTCGACGACGTCGGCAACGTCGTGAACGCGATGATCGTCGACGGACAGGTCCACGGCGGTGCAGTACAAGGGATCGCGCAGGCCATGTTCGAAGAGGTGACCTACGACGACCGGGCCAACATACTTACGCCGAGCTTCGCCGATTACGCCATCCCGTCAGCCGCCGATGTCATCTCGATGCGCACCGATCGGCGGTCGACACCAGCCACATCGAACCCTCTCGGAACCAAGGGGGTGGGTGAGGCGGGTGCGATCGCCGCACCTCCGGCCGTGTTCAACGCGGTGCTCGACGCGCTGCGCCCGCTCGGAGTCGTGGATGTCGCCATGCCATGCACCCCGCACCGCGTCTGGCAGGCAATCGAGGCGGCTCGCTCCACCGGCGTGACAACCTTTTAGCCGCCTCACCTCTTTGTACAGGTGAGGAGGCTAACCATGGATGAGGTGGTGGTGGAGACCAGTCGCCTCATGCCGGTGAGTTTTGATGAGTTGTCGCTGCCCGCGGCGACGCCCTGTGGCGTTCTGCCTGGCTGCTCACCGGCGACATGCACCGTGCGGAGGACCTGGTCCAGACAGCGCTCGGCAAGGCTTGGCCGCACTGGGATCGCGTGTCGCGCGACGGCTCGTTCGAGGGCTACGTGCGCAGGACGCTCTACACGACATACGTGGCGTGGTACCGCCGCAGGTGGAACGCCGAGCTGCCGATCGAGCACCTTCCGGAGCAGTCGAGTGATGACAACTCCGAGCGGATTTCCCTCCAGCGAGATGTGGTAGCAGCGCTCGCGCGACTGCCGCGCGGGCAGCGGGCCGTTGTGGTACTTCGCTACTTTGAGGACCTGACCGAGGCGCGGACCGCCGCAGTCCTCGGGTGCAGCGTAGGAACCGTCAAGAGCCAGGCCGCGCGCGCTCGCCACACTGCGTACCTCCCCGTCACTGACGTCCGACGAGAGGGACCTGCGATGAATCGCGACTTCGAGCGTTCGCTTCGGGCGAAGCTGGCAGCGGGGATCCCAGACGTTCCGCCAGCGCCGGGTCGATCAACCGCCGCGCGGCGGTACGCGGCGCAGCGTCGGCGCACCCTGGCAGCTGGCGCTAGCGCGGCCATTGTCATCCTTGTCGCGACCCTGTTCACCGTGCCCGCCTTACTCGAAACATCGACCGACAGCTCCGACCGGGGTACTGCGGCCTCGACCGCGACCGGTGCCGATCGTCCCTACAGCTGCGCAGCCGACCGCGCGAGGACTCCGGCGACGACACACCACGTCGAGAAGGTGCCGAAAGGGGCGCTGCACGCCCGGATCTGTCCGACCGGCAATGGAGCTTCCGCCGACTGGTCCGCGCCCTTGGACGCGCTCGACACGGGCATCGACGAGCTCGCTTCCATGATCAACGGTCTCCCACCACAGACCGACGAGTTCTGCCAAGGATCAGGGGGGCTCGCTTACGCGCTCACTCTGCAGTACTCCGACGGTAGCCTGGTCACCGTTCGAGGCGACACCGGCGGCTGCTCCGACGTCGTTGTGGGCGACACGTTACGGGCCGGTGCGTCTGGCCTGCTCGCCAAGTACTTCGACCTGCTGCGGGCTCAGCGCCGGTCGCAGTCGCCACCCCCGCAGATCTCACCAGTGCCCTGTCCGGGCCAAGTCTCCGGCGAGCCGCTCGACAGTCCCATGGCGCAGACGGTGGCACCCGAGTTCAGAGTGGCAACCGTCTGCATGGCAGGTCTCGCCGGCGGTCGACGGCTCAACGCGCAGCTGACCGTGAGACAGGTGGCACACGTCAACGCCGATCTGGCGAAGCGGTCGGAACCTCAGGCTGCCAGTCACCCACCACGACGGTGCACGCTCCCGGCGCGGCAGGTGTTCATCGTGGGCAGCAACGTCTGGGGCGACCGTAGGGCCCTGCTAGGGACGTGTTCGGACGGGACTGGCCTGGAGTTTGCGTACTCCGTTGCAGATCAATCGCTGACGTGGCGGCCTTCTCCGCAGGTCGAGCGGCTGCTGCAGGCACTGCGCTGACAACCTTTGTCCGTCCCCGACC
>JACCVZ010000213.1 GCA_013697905.1 Nocardioidaceae bacterium | reverse complement strand
CGACACAGGTGAGCGTCCGGTGGGCGATGCGCTCTTGATCCTGCCCGAGGGTCGCTGACAACGAGTTTCGGCAAGGCCGTTAGGAGTGGTCTCGCACCGGTAATCTGTGCTCAGCAGGGATGACGTGGGCCGTCCTTCGCGCCATGATCAGCACATCCGATCCGGTCGAATGCACCTGAGGAGAGCGCGACATGAGCAGGGAGATCGAGACGGTCGCTGCCGACCGTGCACTCAAGGTCAAGCACCGCACGATGTGGGCGCTCGGGGACTATCCCGCCGTTGCCACCCAGATCATCGCGGACCTCGGGCCAATTCTGGTCGACGCGTGCAGGCTGCGGCCCGGTGACAGGGTTCTGGACGTGGCAGCCGGCTCCGGCAACGCCGCCATCCCCGCGGCGGAGGCCGGCGCGACCGTCATCGCAAGCGACCTCACCCCCGAGCTGTTAGAAGTTGGCCGCCAGCTGGCCGCGGAGCGAGGCGTCGAGATCGAGTGGCGTGAGGCCGATGCCGAGGCGTTGCCCTTCACAGACGACGAGTTCGACGTCGTGATGTCCTGCGTCGGGGTCATGTTCGCGCCGCACCACCAGGTGAGTGCCGACGAGCTGGTCAGGGTCTGCCGTCCAGGCGGGACGATCGGGCTGCTGAGCTGGACTCCGGAAGGCTTCATCGGCCAGATGTTCGGAACCATGAAGCCTTACGCCCCTCCACCGCCCGCGGGCGCGCAGCCGCCGCCGCTGTGGGGCAACGAGAACCACGTTCGTGATCTGCTCGGCGACCGCGTAACCGATGTGGTCGCGAACCGGCAGACCGTCAGTGTCGACCACTTCGAGCAGCCGGAAGAGTTTCGTGACTACTTCAAGGCGTGCTATGGACCCACGATCGCCATTTACAACGGCATTGCCGACGACCCGGACCGGGTTGCCGCGCTTGACGGAGATCTTGCCGAGCTTGCACGGCGCCACGCCCACGGGACAGGGACGATGGGCTGGGAGTACTTGCTGCTCACGGCTCGCAAGGCGACCTAGAGTGCGCCGAGCCGCCCCGCTGGGCAGCACATTCACAAGGCGGGCCGGTCCGCACTCCATGACGTAGCCCGCTCGAACGCACCGGCGACCTGCAACGTGAGCGCGTCAGCCCACCGCGGCCCCATGACTTGCATCCCGACCGGACGCCCGCCAGCGCCGAACCCAGCCGGCACAACCGTTGCGGGCATCCCGGTGAGGTTAGCCGGGAGACAGATCGTGCACCAGTCGTCGAAGAACGGGTCGACAGGCTGTCCTTCGATCCGCTCCGGCGTCTGTACCTTCACCGGGAACGCGGTGAGCTGCATGGCCGGCGTCACGAGCACGTCGAAGTGCTCGAAGAACTCTGCCCAGACCCGGGTGTAGCGGGCCCGCTCGTGCAGCGCGTCGACGTACTGGCTGCCCGTGATGCCTTGTCCGGACTCGATGATCTCGGCGGTCCCCGGCGACATCTGCTCCCGCGCCGATGTCAGCAGCGGACCCTCCGACGAGTAGCCCTCGACGAGGGCGATCGTGTTCCACAGCCGGGTGGGGTGTGCTGTCTTCGGCGCCGCTTCGACCAGTTCGCATCCAAGCCCTGCCAATACCTGGACCGCCTCGGCGAAGACGGTTCGCACGTCGGGATCGACGGGCAGCATGGCGAGGTCGGCAGACCATGCCACCCGCAGCCCTCCCAGGTCCCTCGGGCGCGCGACGGCGTCCCGGTAACTTTGCGTCGGCGGAGCCGGATAGCTCATGTCGTCCGCGGCGGCGGGGCCGGCGATCACGGAGAGCATCAACGCCGCGTCGCGCACCGATCGCGCCAGCGGCCCGTCGACCGACAGTGTCTTCCAACCCTTGAACCCCGGCTCTTTGGGCACCAGACCGAAGGTTGGCTTGTGACCGACGACTCCGCAAAACGACGCAGGGATCCGGATGGAGCCACCCCCGTCGGTGCCCAAGGCAATCGGTGTCATCCCCGCCGCGATCGACGAGCCCGCTCCGCCGCTCGACCCTCCCGGAGTCCGTTGGAGATCCCAAGGGTTGCGAGTCAAGCCGAAGAGCAGGTTGTCGGTGAACCCGCGGTAGCAGAACTCGGGGTTGTTGGTCTTGCCCACGATCACTGCGCCGGCGGTACGCAGACGGGCCACAGGTACGGCGTCCTCAGGCGGGACGAAGTCGCGCAGTATCAGCGAGCCGTTCGTCGCGGGCGCGTCGGCCACCCAGATGTGGTCCTTCACCGAAACCGGTACGCCGAGCAGCGCTGGCAACTGCCCTCCCCGGCGTACGGCTTCATCGGCGTCACGCGCCGACGCCATCGCCGAGTCGTCCAAAACGACGGTGAAGGCGTTCAGAATCGGTTGCAGGTCATGGATGCGCGCCAACGACCTGGTCACCGCCTCCACCGAGGTGACCCGACCGGCCCGGATGTCCGCAGCGGTCTGCCATCCATCAGCCGGCGCATCCGGCGACGGCGTCAGTGGCGGCCCTCAGGACGACGGTGGTCCATGGCCGCCTTCTCCAGCTCCCGCGACTCGGCCTCAGCAATCTCAGTCTCGCCCGCCACGTCGATCGACTTGGCCAGCACGAGGTAGAGGATTCCGGCGACGGGAAGGCCGATGAACAGCGAGATGTCAGCGCCCTTGAGGTCAGTGGCGACGAAGCCGGTGTACTTGCTGGTGCTCAGGAACGGCAGCATCGCCGCGAAACCCATGAGATAGGCGGTGATGCCTCGCCAGCCCCACCTGCCGTACATGCCGTGCGGGTTGAAGATCTCGGCGATGGCGTAGTGGCCACGCCGCACGATGTAGTAGTCGACCAGGTTCACCGCGGTCCACGGGACGAACAGATAGAGGACGAGGAGCAGGAAGTCCTCGAAGTTGATGAGGAAGTTCTCCCCGATGAGCAACGCCGGGATGAGGGAGAGCGCCGCGGTGACGCCGATGGTGATGATCCGTACCGCTGCGGTGGGGCGGACCTTCGCGAACGAGTCGATCGCGCTGATCAGCGTGAGCGACCCGCCGTACATGTTCAGAGCGGTGACCGAGATCAGGCCGAGCGTGGAGAAGACGAGGACGACTGCTCCGAAGCCCGTGAATACTCGGTCACCGGCTGTCTCGAGCGACGTGATCGTGTCGAACTGGGCGCCCGCCCACGCTGCCAGTGCCGCACCCAGGCACATCAGCCAGATCGCCCCGAGCGCCGAGCCCCAGTAGGTCCAGAAGAACGTCTTACGGACCGTAACCGTGGGGGGAAGGTAGCGGGAGTAGTCCGACACGTAGATGGCCCAGCTGATCTGATAGCCGGCCACCGCCCCGAACTGGATGAGGAAGGGAGTCCATTTGAACCCACCCAGGTCGAAGGACTGGGCCGGATAGGACAGGGTGCACACGGCGATGGTGAGAACGCCGAAAATCACGAGGAACCCCAGCGTGAGCCATCGCTCGACGCCGTGGATGAGGTCATAGCCCACCAGCGCCACGACCGCCGCGAGCACGGTGGCGATCACGATCCACATCTTGACGGGACCATGGACCGTCCGGTTGAGGGCATCGCCAGCCAGGATGGTGTTGAAGATGTTGAAGCCGGCATATTGCAGGTACGCGAACGCCCAGACCAGCAGCGCCCCTACATAGCCGAACTGGGGGCGGGACTGGATCATTTGCGGCAGGCCGAGCTGGGGGCCTTGCGCGGAGTGGAAGGCCATGAAGAATGTGCCGAGCAGGACGCCGCCGACGATCGCGAGCAGCGACCAGATGAGGTTGCCACCGCCAACGACCGAGAACGTCCCCACCGCCAGGGTCGCGATCTGCGCGTTGCTCATGAACCAGAGGGGGCCATGACTCCAGACGTTGCCGTGCCGTTCGTTCAGCGGCACGTAGTCGATGGAACGGACCTCCACCCCCGCGATGCGACCCGACCCCGCTTGCGGCGTTTCAACGGACATGTGGACTCCCTTGTCTTCCACAACATGACGGACGACAGCTCGTCTCCCACGTGCGAGGCGGCTGCGCCCGCCGGCTTGGCGTGGTCCTTGGCTGGGGCGATTCGCTCCTTGGTCCCGAACCTATCGGGGACGCTAGACCCAAGTCGCCCGGGGATCAACGCCCCGCACCGACCGGCAGCAGGGGAGCCGTCGGCCGGCCACCAGATCTTGGGCTGTTCCGCTACCTGAGCTCGGGCGAGGGTTGCCTGATCGACGTGCAGTCGCAATTGTCTTTGTGCTCTTCCTCAACCGAACATGGTGTTGGGTGCATTTAGACAGTAGAGGCCGCCTGAGGCCTTACGTCGGGGGAGGACCTCCATGCGCAGACACGACGATGCCGACTTTGATGAGTTCGTAGTGGCTTCTTGGCCTTCACTCTTCCGTGCGTCCTTTCTGCTGATGGGCGACTACCCCCCTGGCCGAGGATGTGCTGCAGTCCGCGTTGGCAAAGGTGTACGCAGTTTGGCCGAGGGTGTCGAAGGTGGAGCATCCTCGCTCGTACACACGCACAGTCCTGACCAACGAGGCGATGGCCTGGTGGCGCCGGAAGTCGTCGAAGGAGCTGCCCGTCGCGGCCTGTCCGGACGCGGCGGTGGTCGGGCATGAGGAATCGGTCACACAGGCGAGCGTGGTGTGGGAGGCGCTGCGGCGGTTGCCTCCGCGGCAGCGGGCGGTGATCGTTCTGCGGTACTACGAGGATCTGAGTGAGGCCGAGATCGCCCGAACGCTCGGCATCAGTGCCGGCAGCGTCAAGTCGCACGCTCACCACGCCATCCGGGCGATGGGTGGCCATCTGGGTCCGCAGATGCAGGACACGAGCTACGAGGGGGAACAGCCATGAACGTCGACGACGTGGTCCGGGGATCGGTCGAACAGATCACCCGATCGATCCAGCCACCGGTCGCCGACCCGGCCGGGATCCGGGCCCGCGCCCACCGGACGAGTCGCCGACGGACAATGGCCGGCGTCAGCATCGCCGCTGTCTTGCTCGTCGGAGTGAGCTCAGGGGTCTGGTATGTGACTGACAGGGACGGCAGCCCTTCCCCGGCGAAACCGTCGCCGACGACTCGCGTTTCGCAGACTCCGGGCCAAGTGGATGCACAAGGTGCCGTCTGGTATGCCGATGGCGTCCTTCACGACGGCCGGGGGGCCGTTCGCGTCGCCGGCACGCTTGACACCAACCTCGCCGTTGTCGCTCACGGCGTTCTCTACGGGGACGACTCCGGGCAGGTGGTCTACCAGCACCAGGACGGGTCGACCGCCGTCATCGGCGACCATGCCCCGCTCGGCCCATCGGGTGATCCCTCCTCCGACGTCGCTGTCTGGTTCGAGAACAAGGCGGGCAAGGTCGACTTGGTGGTGTACGACGTTGCCCGGCACCATGAACTTGGTCGAGCAGATCTCGGCGCCCTCGATATCCAGCCGCCAGATGCCATGGTGGGCCGACGACAGCCGCCGGTGCTCTGGGTGGGGGACGGACAGACGACTGAATCAGCCGTCTACTTCCTCGCGGAGGGTTCGCTTTGGCGATACGACTGGACTTCCGGTCACGCTGCACGACCGCTCGACGGTCGGCTCTCGAGGCCCTTGGATGTCGGCGGGGACGTGGTGGCCCTGGCGGGGCCGGGGAACCGAAACATCACCTTCAAGAGCTTGCAGGGCAAGGAGTTGTCCTCGGCGCGGATCGAGCCGGACGGCGCCCTCAGCCATGACGGCCGCTACTACGTCGGTTATGCCGCCGAAGGAACGGCCGTCGTCGACACAGCAACCGGCGAAGCCCGACTCCTAGACGTCGACCCCTACACCATCGTGATGGGGATGACCTGGGCTCGAGGCAACACGGTGGTCATGGTCGAGCCCGACCTGAACGGCGATGGTAAGGGCTCGGTCCTCGCCTGCGACGCCGTCTCTCTGCAGTGCCAAAGCGGGCCACAAGTCAACGACGTGGCAGACATCGTGCTGCCCACCTACTCAGGCCAATGACGATCCGCACGAGCCAGCTGTGCGATGCCGACAACTCACCCACGCCCAACTCGACCCGGGGACGGTGACATGTGATTTCCCTTAGGACGACGGCCGCAGTTGTCGGCACCATGGTGAGTCCGCTGCTGGTGGCCGGCTGCGGCAACGCGATCACCACTGACATCATCGGCGCTGTGGGTGTTTCGCTGGACCGGGCCGGATCTCCGCAGCTTGTCCTAGCCGTGTGCTCAGGCTCCGTGGACGAGATCGAGCTGTATGGCCCACATCAGGGCGGCGAGACGACATCGCAAGAACCGATTGGCGTCTGGCGCGCAAAGGAGTCGGTGACGGCGGGCACCGTCCTCGATCTCAGCAATCCTGGATCGGCTTGGACGGTCGTGCGCGACCCGGGCACACTCAAGCCCGGTGAGTCCTATTCGGCTTTCGGGGTCTCCCTCAGCGAGGACCAAGAGATCTCCCAGGTCGACTTCACGCTGGATCGCCTCAAACGGCTATCGGCAGACCAGGTGCTCTACTACCACTCCAAACGCGTCAAGGCGGACGAGCTGCACGCCACGGTGTGTCAGTAGAGCCCTCCCGATTCGTCCGACCGGGTATGACGCAAACTCTGCGCGCTCAACCGGACGAATCGGTCGTGAGCGGACCGATGGGCACCCGCGCGTGGGTGTACTTTGTCGGTCGTCGACCGACAGGAGGCCACACCCAGATGAGTGCGCCACGGGTGGGGCTGCTCTGCGGCTACCTCGACCCGACGCGCGACGGGGTAGCCGACTACACGCGCCAGCTCGCTGTCCACCTGCGCCCCACCGGGTTTGAACCGCTCGCCGTCACCACATACGAGTGCGCACGGGCGGCCGGGGATGGTGCCGTCGGCGTCACTGACCGGTGGGATGTGCGGGGCGTCGTCGCGGCGGCCCGGGCGATGCGCCGCCTGGATCTCGACCTGGTGCACGTGCAGTTCGCGCCGTCGGCGTTCGGCTCCTCCCGCGCGGTCGGCCTGCTGCCCCGCTTGCTGCCGAGGCGCGCCCCCCTCATCGTGACGCTGCACGAGTACGGCGTGTGGTCCGGG
>JACCVZ010000198.1 GCA_013697905.1 Nocardioidaceae bacterium | reverse complement strand
GCTCGCTCCAGGTCGACGGCGCACCCGAGGAAGCTGTCGACGTCACCGCCGACCGGTTCGTAGTAGTTGTGCAAGGAGATGAAGTCGACAAGCTCGTAGCACTGCTCGAGCACCGTGGCTTCCCATGCTGCGAACGTCGGCATGTTGGTGTTGGAGCTTCCGCAGGCCACCAGCTCGATGCTCGGGTCCACCATCCGCATGGCCCGAGCGGTCTCAGCGGCCAGCCGAGCGTACTCCGTGGCCGTCTTGTGCCCGATCTGCCAAGGACCGTCGAGCTCGTTGCCGAGACACCACACCTTGATGCCGTGCGGCTCCTTGCTGCCGTGGGACTGCCGAAGGTCTGACAGCGCCGTGCCGTCGGGATGGTTGCAGTACTCGAGCAGATCGGCGGCCTCCTGCACTCCGCGTGTCCCCAGATTGACCGCCATCATCGGCTCGACACCGGCGGACCGGCACCAGGTGGCGAACTCGTCGACGCCGACCTCGTTGGACTCCAGGGTGCGCCACGCCAGGTCGAGACGACGCGGCCGCTGGTCGACCGGGCCGATCCCGTCCTCCCAACGGTAGCCGGAGACGAAGTTACCGCCCGGATAGCGGACGATGGTGGGTCCGAGCTCACGAACGAGCTCGAGCACGTCGTGGCGGAATCCGACCACGTCGGCGGTGGGATGTCCAGGCTCGAAGATGCCGGTGTAGACACACCGCCCCATGTGCTCCACAAAGGAGCCGAAGAGGCGACGATCGACGAGTCCCACCCGGAAGGCGGGGTCGATCGTTGCCGTTGCCGTCTTCATGATGACGCCGTTCTACCGGTTGGTCGCTGGCCTTGTAAAGCGCAACTAGCCAGGTCAGGGCCGCTGCTGAACCAGGTCGTCGGAACCGCAGACGCCCCGCTGCCTACCGGTTCGTCCAGTGGGAGCACCGCTCGACGATGTCGGACGGCACGCCGGCGCCGGCGTCCAAGGTGTGGGTTTGTGGCCGCGCGGTTGTGGGAACATGGAGGCTGCCTAGACAAAGGAGGCCGAAATGGACGGCACCGCTTGGTTGTGGCTCATCGTGGCAGTCATCGTGATAGCCGCGATCGTGGCAGCCCTCGCCGTAACATCCCGACAACGCAAGTCCAAGCAGATCGACCGCGCAGACTCGATGCGGCGGGAGGCAGACGAGCACTCCACGAACGTGCGCCAGGAGGAGGGCAAGGCTGCCCAGGTGCAAGCCAACGCACGCGTCGCGCAGGCCGAGGCTGACGCCAAGGCGGCTGAGGCAGAGCAGTTGGCCGCGTCGGCCGAGCGTCAAGAGACGGTGGCCGCGGACCAACGCAGCGACGTCGACGACAAGTTTCGGCAGGCAGACGAGGTGGATCCTCGTACGACCAGGTCCGAGACGGAGACCTCGTCGCAGAATGAGACCGTCGAGGAGTACCCAGACGATAGGCCTCGTTGACACCTCAGCTAGCGCGCCCGGCCCGAAGGCGGCTTCTCGCCATAGCGCCCCCAGGTTCGTCCAGACCTGGGGGCATTCATGGCGTGGCTGGGACGGCGTGAGTGAAAACGAAGACGTGCTCTCGAGGCTGAGCGTCGTCTACGACCTCGGCGCCAAAGTCGCGGACCAGTAAGTCGATCCGGCGGCTGAACTCGGTGAGCTCGTCGGCGGTCAGCGTCAACCAGGAATCTGTTGAGTACGCCGCTCGAACCCACGTCTCGTCATAGTCGTGCCGCCGTCGAAACCACTGCTGCACCTTGTCGGCATGGTAGGCAAGGTTTTCCTGCTCCGCCTCCTCAGCCACGATCCGGTCAGCGACATTGTTGCCCACGTCGGCAACCGACCAGCTCATGGCGACCGGCACCCGACGCCACCAACGCTCGCGCTTGTCGCGCGCGAGCTCAGGCGCCCCCGCGACAAGATCTGCCCGCGCCAGAATCTTCAGATGATGACTCACATTGCCGACGCCCTGATCACTGCGCTGGGCCAGCCGACTCACCGTTGCGGGACCTTCGAGTGCCAAGAGCTCGACCAGCCGGCGACGAACCGG
>JACCVZ010000178.1 GCA_013697905.1 Nocardioidaceae bacterium | reverse complement strand
CTGCCCATGAGCATGCTGTCGCCTACCGATCGCGCCGTTCTGTGGCGCACCGCCGTGACGAGCGGTCCCGATGACCGCGGATCGTTGCTGCGGGTTCTCGCTCGCGAGGTGCTTGACAGCGTGGGTCGCCGGCTGGACATGTACAGCGGCCACGAGGACGAGGTGATCGAGACCGTCGAGCTGCTCGATGCCTCGGGGCTGCTGGGGCGTGATGACCTGCGCGAGGCGTTCGAGGAGGCCGACGAGGACGACGACCATGCGCAGGCCTTCGCCGCGCTGCTGGCCGGGCATCTCGGGCAGGCGGCCGACGTCGAGCGTCTTGGCGGTGACGCACGCGTTGTCGCCGCACGCTTGTCCGCGACGTGGCAAGGCCACGTGCTCAACCGTCCACGAGCGGACACGGCATGGCTGACGGCGTCGCAGGTCGCGGTGCGATACGGCGTGACGCCGCAGGCCGTCTACAAGTGGATCAAGGCCGGGCGCGTCCGGGCCGAGCAGACGCCCGGGGGCTCTTGGCGGCTGCCGGCGGATCAGTTCGATCGCGGTCGCACGGATCCGCGGCGTCTTGCCGCGCTCAAGGCGAGGCTGGTCGAACACGCCGGAGACGCGCCGACTGCTTCCGACGGGGAGCTGGCCGACGAGATCGTCAGCCGCCGGCAATCCTGAGTGCTGGTCTGCTTCGACGCGACCGTGCTCTGTGGGGCGCTGCGCAAGCCGACCGGGCTGAACTTCCGGCTGCTGCAACTCGCCTCCGACGGTGTGCTCTTCGATGGCTTCACCACCGAGGTCGCCGGGATCGAGTTCGTGCGCAACGCGCTCGAGGGCCTGAGCGGCGTTCGCTACGAGATCGAGCTCATCGAAGCGTTCCTCGACAGCTTCGGCCCGCTGTTCGACCCCGAGCACGTCGCCAGCTCGCCGATCGGTCGCTCGCTGAGCGCTCAGACGTGGCTGCACAACAAGCCGGTGGGCGAGGTCGTCTACCACCTCACGGGACGCACGCGCGAGGAGCTACTCGACGGACTGCCTGAACAGCTGCGGGTCGTCAGCGGCGAGTTCGATGCCCATGACGTGCACCTCGTCGCCGCGGCCGTCGAACGCGGCGCCGACGTCATCTGCAGCTCAAACCGCCGCCACCTGCCCGAAGGCCCGCTCGCGGGCGGCATCGAGGTCTTCGGCCCGGGGCGGCTCGCGGCCGCCCTGGACGTCGCTTAGCCGCGGCCCGGTCGGCGGAGCCTGACGCGCCCGCCGTCGTCGCGGCCGAAGAGCTGCGGGTACTTGCTCACGCGCGCGCCGACTTGCGGGGATGTGACCGCCGAACCGTCCTGCTTGCGATAGCGGCCCTCGGCGTTGATCGTGTCGGCGAGGTCGGCGGACGTCATCGGTTCGCCGCCGTTGAGCTCGATCATCCGCACGAGCTCGTCGTGCAGGAACGGGAAAGGGATCTCCGGCTCGACGAGGGACTCGGCGTCGCGGCCGTCGCTGATGCGCCCGTACTGATCGGGGATCGTGCCCCATCCGAAGAGCGGCACCGGCTCGACGGACGGTTCGCCGTAGACCCCAACGGGGTCGACCTTCGTCTCTTCGACCGTGCACTCGTGGATCCACTCGTCGCCGAAGTCGAAGCGGAAGCCGAACCGATCGCGCGGGCCGACCCGAGACATCACCTTCGTGCTCGCGTGATCGAGCACGTCGTCCTCGCCGAAGTCCACGTCGGGAAAGCCGACCACGCAGCCGTCGGCGAGCTCGAAGTCGTAGAGATGGGAATGATCCCAGCGGGCGAACCCGATGTTGATCGCGCGCGCGAGCTGCTGGAACGTGTGTCGCGGGCCCACGAGGAACACGCGGCCAGGAGCCGGATCGCACTCCGCGTAGAGCCCCGAGAGCAGTTCGACCCTGATTGACAGCCACGTCCGCGCCATGGCCGGAAGTCGTACCGTATCGCCCGCGACGACGGCTCGCCGCGGTCGCACGCTGCCGAGCCGGTCCGCCTGACGGGGTGCAATCCGGGGATCAAATTGAGCGCAACCGAACGCAACTCAAAGCAACCCAAACCGCTCTAGCCCGTCGAGGAGCACCGGATACGCCTGGATCGCTCCGGCTGGGGGCCGGGCGGTCGCAGGTTCAAATCCTGTCTCCCCGATCGTAAGAAGCCCTGCAAAGGGGGGTTCTCCGGCGCGAAGAAGGCCTACTGTCGATCCGAGCGTGGTCCATCGTGGTCCAATTCTCAGTGACACTCGAGGACACCCGCACCCGGGGGTCTCTCGAGGCGACGGGCGGTGTCGATCACTCTCGCCGTCGTCCGGATTCCTCAATGGGCTCGCCCGCGCTTCGCAATGTCGCCGGATGCGGGCAAAGGAGTCCATGCCTGATCCTTCCCCCTGCCAGCTCGTGGCGTTCCACAACGCAACCTTGGCCAGGGTCCGACGACCACCGGCTCAATCGTGCC
>JACCVZ010000153.1 GCA_013697905.1 Nocardioidaceae bacterium | reverse complement strand
TGATCCGGCCTTTCGGCCGCATGCCGGAGGCGTCAGGCAGACCGTCTGACGGTTGAAATATCGGTGTTTTGCGAGCTGGCGTTGGCGACCAGTTGCAGCGAGCACGCCGTCCGCGACCTGGTAGCGGTCGGGCTTGACCTGCGCTACCGGCTGCCGCAGACCGGCAACGACTTCGGCTGCGGCCCACAACACCCCCCACCCGCGCCGACAGGCATGCGTCGACGGTCCGGCAAGACGGGCTCATCCGAGTCGTTGCCCCCACGGGGCGCAGTGACATGATCGGACACGTGCCGAACTCCGTGCCCGACCTGCTGGACCTGCTCGAGCTCGAACGGCTGGAGGTCGACCTCTACCGGGGGCGGCAGCCTGACACCGCCATGCAACGCGTCTTCGGCGGCCAGGTGGCAGCGCAGGCGTTGCGGGCGGCATGCCTCACCGTGCCCGACTCGCTGTCGGCGCATTCGCTGCACTCGTACTTTCTGCGGCCTGGCGACACGGCTGTGCCGATCGTGTACGACGTCGAGCGTATCCGTGACGGACGGTCGTTCTCGACCCGCCGGGTGGTGGCTCGCCAGCACGGCACACCGATCTTCTACCTGACGGCGTCGTTCCAGGTTGAGGAGATCGGGTTCGACCACCAAGACGCCATGCCCGACGTACCTGGCCCTGAGGACTGCCCCAGCCTGGGTGACCTCTATCGGCGTGTCACCGGACGCGTCGACGACCACTCGTGGGAGCGGGAGTGGGCGGCCCTCGATGTGCGGTACGCCGCTGACTCCCGGCCGGGGGGAGCGTTGGAGAGCTCGGCCCAGCCCGCGCGTACCCAGATCTGGCTGAAGGCCGCCGGCGACGTCCCCGCCGACCGCGAGATCGACACCTGCGTGCTCACGTACGCCAGCGACCTCACCCTGCTTGGCGTCAGCCTCGTCCCGCACGGACTCATCATCGGTTCATCCAAGATCCAACCGGCGTCGCTCGACCACTCGATGTGGTTCCACCGGCCGTTCCGCTCCGACGAGTGGATGCTGTACGACCAACACTCTCCGTCGGCGTCAGGGGCCAGAGGGTTCGCGCTCGGCCAGGTCTACGCGCGCGACGGCGCCCTGATCGCCTCCGTTGCACAGGAGGGGCTCATCCGGCCGCTCGGGTCAGCGCGCGCTGGTGTCGAGTCGGGCGACGGGACCACCTGAGCCGCGGTAGGCGACGTCGTCGAGGCTATGCTCCGTGGCATGCGGGGACCCCGAGCCTCACGCACTCGTGCGGCGCTGTTCACCAGCCTGATGACGCTGACGTTGCTGCCACTCGGTTGCGGCTCCGACTCGGGCAGCGATGCTGAGTCGCTCACGCTCTACACCTGTGTCAGCGACGAAACCATTCAGCCGGTCATCACAAAGTTCGAGGCCGACCATCCCGGAACCGAGATCAAGCTTTTCCGGGCTCCTACCGGAGATCTCAACGCACGGGTGGCAGGGGACGAGCGCTCAGGTGGGTTGAGGGCCGATGTGATCTGGGCCTGCGACCCGCTGACCATGCAGGGGTACGCCGACCGGGACCTGGTCGGCGGGTGGACACCCTCCGCGGGGGCCAACATCCCTGACCACTACCGCACCGATGACTACGTCGGCGCCGCCGTTCTCTACATGGTGGCTGTCCATCATGAAGACGCTCCCGCGCCGCGCAGCTGGTCAGACCTCACCGGCCCCGATTACGACAGCGTTGCCGTCCCTGACCCGAACGTCGCCGCCTCGGCCCTCGGGGCACTGGGTTACTTCGCTCAGGAGCCCGACTACGGAATCGGCTTCTACTCCACTCTCAAGGAGCAGGGGGCGAAGCAGGTCAGCACTCCTGACGATGTGACGGCAGGAGTCGCGCAAGGGCTCTACCAAGCGGGCATCACGATCGCGAACTCCGCCTATCTAGCAAAGGACGCCGGCTCGCCGATCGGCGTGGTGTGGCCCGAGCCAGGGGCCATCGCGATCTATGGACCGATCGCCATTGCCAAAGAAAGCTCCGACTCCACGGTCGCCAGGGACTTCGTCTCGTACGTGGTGAGCGAGCCCGGGCAGCAGGTGCTGGCGAAAGCGGGCTCTTACCCGACCTTGCCCGGGGTCAAGGGTCCTGAGATTCCCCAGGGCGCACCGGTCGTCTACCCCAACTGGTCGCAGGTCACCGCCAACAAGGACGCCCTGCTTGACGAGTACCAGCAGATCTTCGGCGGCTGAGGGGATGCAGTCGCGAGTCGCTGGTCTCGGCCAGCGGTTCGGGGTACTGGCAGTGGGCGGTATCGTCGGCCTTCTCGTAGTGCTGCCGGTCCTCCGGCTCGGGTACGTCGTGTGGACCGAGGGGGCGGCCAGCCTCGACGAGGTGATCGCTCAGGGTGGCCTCGGCCGGGCTGTGCTCAACACGGTGTTGCTCGCCGGCTCCGTCACGGTGGTTGCTGTGCCCCTCGGCACGCTCGCGGCTCTTGGGCTGCGTCGGGCCGACGTACCGGCTCGACGGTGGTGGCGGTTCGCGATGCTGTTGCCCGTGCTCGTCCCCCAGTTCGTGCTCGGGTACAGCTGGACCCAGGCGTACGGCCGCGCCGGCTTCACCGACGTCGCGCTGGGTCTGCCGTGGCCGTCGGTGCTGGGCCCATGGGGAGTATGGGCGGTACTCGTCGTCAACACCGTTCCGCTGGCTTACCTGTTTGCGGCGATCGGACTCGCCACCCGAGCGGAACCGAACCTCGAACGGGCGGCGCGAGCGTCCGGAGCACGTCCGGTGTCGGTGCTGCTGGACGTCACGCTGCCGTTGCTGCGTCCCTCTATCGCGGCGGCGTCGGTGCTGACGTTCGCGCTGACCATGGAAAGCTTCGCCATTCCCCAGGTGATGGGCACACCGGCCGGGTTCACCACCGTGACGACGACCATCTATCGCGACCTCTCACTCGGCAGCGACCCCCGGTCCTTCGTCGAGGCGCTGGCGTTGTCCCTGCTGTTGGTGGCCCTGACCTTGCTTGTGGTCGTCCCTGCCGATCTATGGCTCGGACCCAGGCTGCGCGTCACCCGTGTCGCAGACCCCGAGGGCGCGCTGACCCTCAACCCACGGGGGCAGGGTGGTAGATGGGTCGCAGCAGGCCTCGGGACCTACCTGTTCCTCGGCGTGGTCGTCCCGCTGGTCGCCCTGCTCGCAGCCTCGGTCACCCCCGCAGTCGGAGTGAGTCCGAGTCCGCGGAACTGGACGCTCGACAACTTCAGGTTCGTCGTCAACTCGCGCAGCATCGATGCGCTGGGGCGCAGCATGACGCTGGCCTTGATGGCGGCGACACTCCTCACGGTCCTGGGTGGCTGCGTCGCTGTGCTGGAGCGTCGCCGCGCCGGCCGAGCGATGTCAAGTTTGGTGACGATCACGCTGGTGCTGCCCGGTTCCACCTTGGCGGTCGCCATGCTCATCACTTACGGTCGCTGGCTCGGCGGCACCCTCACGCTGATCCTGCTGGCCTACCTCGCCAAGCTGTGGGCGTTCGCGCACCGTCCGATCTCCGGGGCGCTGGACCGGTTCCCGCCTGAGCAGCTGCAGGCGGCCCGCGCCAGCGGAGCTGGCCCGCTGACGGCCGTGCGGACAGTTGCCCTGCGCCCACTGGCTCCGGCCCTGCTGGGCGCCTGGCTGATCTGCTTCGTCACCGCGTTGCACGAGGTCACCATGTCGAGCCTGCTCTACGGACCCGGCAGCGACACCCTTGCCGTGGTCGCTCTCAACACGCAGGAGCTCGGCCGCATCGGGCCGACCGCTGCGCTGTCCTTGCTGCTCACGTTGGTCATGCTCGCTCCCGCGGTGCCTGCGTGGTTGGCGATCCGGTGGCTGCGCACTCCACGCCGTCTGCACCCCCGCCGCGTACGAGGTGCGATCCATGTCGGATGACGCGCTCGACCGGGTGCCCGCTGTGCTCGAGGTCCGCGAGCTTTGTGTCCGGTACGGCGAGGTCACCGCTGTTGACGATGTGAGCCTGCAGGTGCGGCGCGGGGAGATGCTGGCGCTGCTCGGACCGTCTGGCTCGGGGAAGTCGACGCTGCTGCACAGCGTCGCCGGTTTCCAGCCGCCGAGCAGCGGAGAAGTATGGCTGAAGGGTCGCCGGGTGGCGACCCACGAGCAGGCTGAACCGCCGGAGCACCGTGACGTCGCCGTGGTCTTCCAGAGCTATGCCCTGTGGCCCCATCTCAGTGCCCTCGACAACGTCGCCTACCCCATCAGGCGACGCGGGGTGGGACGGCGCCTCGCACGCGACGAAGCCCTGCACATCCTCAGCCGGCTCCGAGTCTCGCACCTCGCACGCCGCCGCCCCGCCGAGCTCTCGGGAGGCGAGCAGCAGCGGGTCGGGCTCGCCCGCGCTTTGGCACGTCAGGCGTCGCTGTACCTGTTCGACGAGCCGACCGCGCACCTGGACACCCACGTGCGAGGCGTGTTCCTCGACGAGCTCGTCGTCCGCCGCGAAGCGACCGGCGCCGGCGGCCTCTACGCGACCCACGATGCGGAGGAGGCGCTCGGCCTCGCCGACCGGGTGGCACTCCTTGATGCCGGCCAACTGGTCCAGGTCGGGACCCCGCAGCAGGTGTACACCGAACCTGTCGACGTCTGGGCGGCCCGGCTGACCGGGCCGGCGTCGGTAGTGGAGGGGACGGTCGTGGCGACGAAGGGCGACCGATGCGTCGTCAAGGTCCACGACACCGTCATCAACGTCGAGGGCAGGGACACCGCACCCGGACCTGACCGCGTGTCGCTCCTGGTGCGGCCCGGCTGGGCGCACTTCGGTGGCGAGCTTCCCGGCCGGCTGCGGGCCGTGTGGTTCCGGGGTCCGCACTCCGACCACCTTGTCGATACCGGGCAGGGGGAGGTGCTGATCCGGGAGCCGGGTCCGCCGCGACATGCCGTCGGCGACGAGGTGACCTGGACGCTGTCGCGTACCTGGCCGATGAGAGAGGCCTACAGCCGCGGGGACGTCGGGGGGCGTGGATCAGTTATCCGCCCTTTCACCCCAGCATCGTCGCCGGGCCCGAGTGAGCACCGGCCTCGTTGACGATGGCCAGGTGCCGATCAGTGAAGTGGCGAAGGAAGCGGCGCTGCCGCTCGTTCAACCGGTCGCACACCCACTCCCAGTGCAGCGACACCCAGTCGCCGACCGCGAGCTCAGCGACCATGCCCACCCCCCCGATCGAGCGGATCACGGTCTCGACCTGCGGGGCGCCGTAGTCGAGCCGACGGCCGTCCCAGGTCAGCGGAGCAGACTCGACGACGACCTGGTCACCGTCGAGGCTGAGCACTCGCCCCCACCGGATTCGGCAGCGGTCGAGGACGGTGAGGGCTTGCGCTGCCCGTCGATCGTCCCCGAGCAGGCCTACCCATGGATAAATGCAGAAGACAGCAAAGCTGTGATGGGGCACGCCACCTGCGAGCACACCCTCAGCGAGGCTGGAGAAGCGGGGCCCGGACGTGAACCGGAACCGGTCTTCCATCGAGCCTGCGATCGCAGGAACACTCAGCTGGTCCAGGCGGGGGCTACCGACCCAGTACGCCTCGACCACGCGACGGTCCAGTGGGTCAGCCAACCCGGTGCCATGGGCGATCAGCTCGAGGTAGGGCCACGCCCCGGCGAACTCCTTGGCCATCGCGCGCAGGCCGCCGTCGTCGTTGCCGGTGACACCTTGCTGGAAGAACGCGACGTTGTCGGCGGGACCGCAGTAGCCGTGGTGGTTCGGGGGGAACGCATAGCGGGCGAACAACACTGGACCCGGCACGGAGGTCACCTGGCGGACCGCGGCACCCTCGGGCTCGGTGGATCCGCTCCGCGCCAGGTGATCCTCCGCGTGGAACCTCGAATCGTTCACGAAGGGGCCTCGTCACGCGGTCGGCCCATCAGCTCGAGACCAGCCATCGCCTCCTCGGCACCGGCAGCGTCGACCCTTTCGACCGCGAATCCCATATGGATGAGGACCCAGTCACCTGGGGACAGGTGCTGCTCGTCGAGCTCGAGCATGCCGATGTTGACACGTCGGCTGGCGCCGGCGACGTCGATGAGCGCGAGTTGGCCGCCATAACCCTCGACCATTTCCACCACCTGACCTGGGATTCCGAGACACATTCGACTACTCCGTTCGTCCAGTGGCGCTGAGCACGTGCGCGTTGATGGCGGTGACCTGGTCGGCCTCGCGTCGTCCGATAGCGTCTCGCTGCTGCTCACTGACGGTGTCGCAGACCCAGTCCCAGTGCAGCGCCACCAGGTCTCCAACAGCAACCGACGTGAGTAGCCCCTGTCCGTCCGCCGACCAGCGTGGCCTCTCGATGCGTTCGCTCCCGGTCGCGAGCCGGTGGCCGTCCCAGGTGAGCGGTCGCGACCGCACCTCAGCGTGCTCACCGTCTACCCCCACTACCTCGCCGGTGCGGATGCGGCATTGGTCGAGCACCTGCAGAGGGACGGGCACGACACTGCCGGGAAGCAAACCGACCCACGGATAGACCTCGAAGACGTGGAAGCTGTGGTGGGCTCGGGCGCGCGAGCCCGCCCCGGCCCAGGTGCCACCGGACTGACCGCGAAATCGGTCCCGCAGCTCCCCGAGCAGCAGTTCGGGGTCCATCTCGTCGAGAAGGTCGTTGCCGATCCAGTACGCCTCGACCACCCGGTCGTCCAACGGATCGGTGATCCCGACAGCCGCCGCGATCACCTCCAGGTAATGCCAGGCGCCCTCGAACTGGCGGGCGCGGCGACGGATCTCGGCGTCGGCGTCGGCGGCGGCCAGCCCCATCAGGTCACCGTCTTCGGCCGGTCCGCAGTAGCCGAGCTCGTTCGGAGGATAGGCGAAGCGGGCGAAACGGACGGCGCCGCTGCTGAGCGTGGCTGCCACTCAGCAGATCCTCGGCAGCTGCTCGCCGAGGGGGAGGTCGACGACCCTGGTGCCGCCGAGACCAGTCTGAGCGACCACCATCCCCGGGTGCTCGTCGCTACAGCTGCCGATGACACGCGCTTCGCGACCGTACTCGTGCGCGTGCATCGCCTCGAGCACTCGGTCCACGTCGGCTGCCGGCACGATCGCGAGCAGCTTGCCCTCGTTGGCGACGTACAACGGGTCGAGCCCGAGCAGTCCGCAGGCGTCCTTGACGGTCTGCGGGATCGGCAGGTCACGCTCGACGAGGGTCACGCCGACCTTGGCCGCCTTGGCGATCTCGTTCAGCGACGCGGCCACGCCGCCCCGGGTCGGGTCGCGCAGC
>JACCVZ010000126.1 GCA_013697905.1 Nocardioidaceae bacterium | reverse complement strand
GCGCCGACCAACACGGCATCCTGCTGATCGTCGACGAAGTGCAGACCGGTTACGGGCGCACCGGCAAGTTCTGGGGCGGTGACCACTTCGACGCGGCACCCGACGTGCTGGTCACCGCCAAAGGGCTGGCCTCCGGCTTGCCGCTGTCCGGCATCGCGGCGCCGGCCAGGCTGATGGACAAGGCGTGGCCGGGCTCGCAGGGAGGTACGTACGGTGCGAACGCCGTTGCGTGTGCCGCCGCTCTGGCGACCCTGGACGTCATCCGCGACGAGCAGCTCGTCGACAACGCCGCCACGCGGGGTGCCGAGCTCCGGTCTGCGCTCGAGAAGGTGGCCGCCGAGCACACGCGGATCACCGACGTGCGTGGCCTCGGTCTGATGGTTGGCAACGAGTTCCGAGACAACGACGGCAACCCGGACGGGAAGTCGGCCGGTGCCGCCCAGCAGGAGGCCGCTCGTCGCGGGCTGCTGCTGCTCACCTGCGGTGCCTGGGGCCAGGTCGTGCGCTTCATCCCGGCGCTGGTCGTAAACGCCGAGCAGATCGACGAGGCTGCCTCGATCTGGGCGGACTCGGTACGCTGCGGTCGCCGACTGACCTAGCCCTTCCGGAGCGTGAGGACTTGGGGCCGATCGAGAGGCGGGCCGAGCTCCGGCTACCGGATCCTGCGCCGCCAGTGGCGCAGGGGCTGACCTCGACAGCATCCAGGTGGCCCCACGGCTATCGCTTCGCCGCGCCTGAGAGCTCGAGCTCTCTATCCGGTCCGGGGATCTGCCTCCCCCGAATTGAGCAGCAAGACGTCTCAGTCACAAAGACGAGCGCCAGCGCTCCCACCGCGCACGCGGCCATCATGTAATAGGCAGGCATCAGGTTGTTGTCCGTCTTGTTGACGAGCCAGTCGTTGACGGCCGGCGCCGTCCCGCCGAAGATCGACGTCGACAAGTTGTAGGCGATGGCCATGCCGGCGTACCGCACGTGGGTCGGGAACATGGCGGGGAACGTTCCCGAGATCGTCGCCAGCTGGGGGACGTAGAGCAGGCCGAGCACCGCGAAGCCGACGATCGCCCCGAGGAGGTTGGTGGCCATCAGCAGGTACATCGGCACCACCATCACGAACAGGCCCGTCAGCGACACCCACCACAACGGTTTGCGACCCACCCGGTCCGACAGCGCCCCGGCGAACGGCACGAAGACCATCATCGTCAGCATTCCGATCAACGGGACGACCAGCGCCCCGTCGGCGCTCAGGCCGATCTCGTTCTGCAGGTACGTCGGCATGTAGCTGAGCAGCGTGTAGTTGACGACGTTCAGTGCGATCACGAGCCCAGCCAGCAGGACCAGCGGCTTCCAGTAGCCGAGAAGCAGGTCCTTGAACTGCGTCGTGGTCTCGTGCTCCTTCTCGCCCGCTGCCTCGAGCTCGCGGAACACGGGGGTGTCCTCCATGCGCGACCGGAGGTACATCCCGATGAGGCCGAGCGGGGCAGCCACCAGGAACGGAAGCCGCCAACCCCACGACTGCATCGAGTCATCGCTCAGCACCAGCGAGAAGCCGAGCATCAAGAACGCGCCTAACGCGAAGCCGGACAGGGTGCCGAACTCGAGGAAGCTGCCGTAGAAACCGCGGCGCTTGTCCGGTGCGTACTCCGCCATGAACGTCGCCGCGCCGCCGTACTCACCGCCGGTTGAGAAACCTTGGATCATCCGGAGCAGGATGAGCAGCGCCGGAGCCAGCCAGCCGACCGCGTCGTACGTCGGCACGAGCCCGACGCACAAGGTGGCGCCCGACATCATCAAGATGGTTGTGGCCAGCACCGCCTTGCGTCCCAGCCGGTCGCCCAGCGGGCCCCAGAACAGGCCACCGAGTGGGCGGACGAGGAAGGACACGGCGAATGTGGCGAGCGCAAACAGCGTTGCCTCCTCGGTGCTGCCAGGGAAGAGCGCTGCGGAGATGTAGGTGACTCCGTAGGCGTAGATGCCGTAGTCGAACCACTCGGTCGCATTCCCGATTGCCGAGGCGGCGATGGCGCGCCGCA
>JACCVZ010000121.1 GCA_013697905.1 Nocardioidaceae bacterium | reverse complement strand
GCCAGGACTCGGAGACGCCGTACTGGGCGGCGACGTCGCGGACGGGTCGGTTCTCGATCACCACGGAGGTGATCAGCAATCGGTTCAGTGTCATGCCCGCACGCTGGAGGCGGGCGCCGGCTCAGTCCGGGATGTCGTGAGACATCAGTCCGCCATGTCGTGAGACATGGGTCCACGATGTCCTGAACCAGAACACTGCCGGGGGTACCAGCTGGAGTAGCGTCCTGGGCGAGTTGGATCATCAGCGCGGGGGGAGGTGAGTCGAAGTGCCAGGTCCGGAGTTCTCCGACAGGCAAGGCATTCACGAGGAGATGGACCGCGCTCGCACAACGTTTCACCGGTTGCTCGGTGATGCTTCGACGACCGATCTTCGCCGCCATACCCTCGGGACGCGATGGACAAACGAACAGCTGCTCTTTCACATGCTCTTCGGTTACATGATCGTGCGGGCACTGCTCGTCTTGGTGAAGACTTTCGGTCGCCTTCCTGACGCGGCCAGCAAGGTCTTCGCGCGGCTCCTTGACTCGGCGGAGCGACCCTTCCATGTGATCAACTTCTGGGGCTCGCGCGGCGGCGCGAGGGTGTTTGACGCAACGAGGATGGGGCGCAAGTTCGACCGAGTCATTGCGTCGTTGCACCGTCACCTGGATGCTGAGAGTGAGCAGACATTGGGGCGCCGCATGCACTTTCCCTCCAGCTGGGACCCCTTCTTCAACGACTCAATGAGTCTCGCTGAGGGGTACCACTACGCCTCACAGCATTTCGATTTCCACCGAGAGCAACTGACGCTCGATCAGAATCGCTGACGCACAAAACGCTTTTCCTCGTCGGTCTCGGTTGGAGTGGCTCAATCGGTGGCCCCTCGCCTGCATGGTCACAACCTTTACCTGATCACGCCTGTGTGGTCATCGCCGTGCAAGGGATATGGACGGCGCGGGCTAGACTGGCGCCCGCCCGAGGGAGGTCGTCGGTCCCCGGTCGCGTCCCGGCCCGCCGTCCGTTCTCCGGAGGTATGAGTGCACGTCCCCCTCTGGGTGTGGGTGATCACCGTCGTCACGATCACGGTGATCATCGGTGCCGACCTCGTCCTCGCCGACCGCAGGCCGCACCACATCGGCATCCGTGAGGCAACGCTGTGGGTCCTCGGGTACGTCGGGCTAGCGGCGCTGTTCGCCACGGGGCTGTTCGCCTTCGGCGGCTCGGGCCCGGGCGAGGAGTTCCTCGCCGGCTACGTCACGGAGTACAGCCTCTCGGTCGACAACCTGTTCGTCTTCGTGCTGCTGCTGTCTCGTTTCGCGGTGCCTGATGTGGACCAGCACAAGATCCTGCTCATCGGCATCGCGATCTCGTTGGTGCTCCGCGCTGCCTGCATCGCGGCGGGCACCGCGGCCATCCAGGCGTTCGAATGGATCTTCTACGTCTTCGGCGCACTGCTCATCTACACCGCCGTCAAGCTCGCGCTGGAGCGCGACGACAGCGAGCCGGACTTTCACGACAGCCGGACCGTGCGCCTCATGCGGCGCTTCGTACCCACCACCGAGGACTACGACGGATCACGCCTGGTGACGACGGTCGGCGGCAAGCGGATGTTCACACCCATGGTCATTGTCGTGCTGGCGATCGGCGCCGCAAACGTTGTCTTCGCCCTCGACTCGATCCCCGCGATCTTCGGGCTCACGACCGACGGCTACATCGTGTTCGCGGCCAACGCCTTCGCCCTGATGGGGCTGCGACAGCTGTACTTCGTCGTCGGCGACCTGCTCGACCGATTGCTTTACCTGACCTATGGGCTGGCCGTGATCCTCGGGTTCATCGGCGTCAAGCTCGTCATGGAGGCGCTCGAGAGTGAGGGCGTCGAAGAGATCGGGCCGGTGCACCTGCCGCACATCGGCATCCTGGCCTCGCTCGCCTTCATCGCCGCGACGCTGGCCGTGACCACCGTCGCCAGCCTGGCGCGCGCGCGCTCGGCATCGTCGGACCCCTGACCGCCCAGTCCGGTCAGCTCGCCGCTGCCTCACCGCCAGGAGGGGCATGCAGTGCTCGGATGAATGTCAACCGTGCGGCCTTCGTAGACGGCAGCTTTCACGCTCTCTCGCGAAGGCCGCGCTGGGTCATGTCGTAGGTGGACAGGACCTCCAGGAAGAATTCCGAGGCGGCGGTGGCGACGTCAGTCAGATTCTCGCTGGAGGTCTCTTGGAGCGCCTCCAAGAGAACGTCGTGGTGCACCGTGGCCACCTCGAGAATGGTGAGTCCGTCGACGAACGCGGAACGACCGATCTGGTAGGCGATGTGGAGCGGGGCCTCCTCGCGCCGCGGCAAGTACCGCAGAAAAGCCGCACGGTAGTCGCGCCCAAGGTCGGCCAGCGAAGTCATCTGAGCAGCCTCATGGTGACCGACTGCCGGTTTTATTCGGTATCTGACTGTCGAGGTAGTCCATGCCTTCCTCCAGATCCAGCGCCGCGTGCACCATCCCGGTGCCCATCCCGAGCGACACCATGGCGAACGCGACATCAGGCTGGATCCCCACGATCACGGTCAGTGCCCC
>JACCVZ010000115.1 GCA_013697905.1 Nocardioidaceae bacterium | reverse complement strand
GCACAAGGAGGCGCTGAAGCGGATGCGAACCGCGGTCGACGTGCTGGCGATGTCGGCGACACCCATCCCGCGCACCCTGGAGATGGCCATCACCGGCATCCGGGAGATGTCGACGATCACCACACCGCCAGAGGAGCGGCACCCGGTGTTGACGTTCGTCGGCGGTTACGACGACGCGCAGGTCAGCGCCGCCATCCGTCGTGAGCTGCTGCGCGAGGGGCAGGTCTTCTACATCCACAACCGGGTGCAGAGCATCGACCGCGCCGTGCGGCACCTGCGCCAGCTGGTCCCGGAGGCGCGTATCACCGCGGCCCACGGGCAGATGCCTGAGCACCAGCTCGAGCAGGTGATGCTCGACTTCTGGGAGCGTCAGTTCGATGTGCTCGTCTGCACCACGATCGTCGAGTCCGGGCTCGACGTCGCCAACGCCAACACGCTCGTCATCGAGCGGGCCGACCTGCTCGGGCTCTCGCAGCTGCACCAGCTCCGCGGGCGGGTCGGCCGCGGAGCAGAGCGTGCGTACGCCTACTTCCTCTTCCCGCCGGAGGCGCCGCTGACCGAGACCGCGCACGACCGTCTCGCCACGATCGCTCAGCACGCCGACCTCGGAGCCGGGATGGCGGTGGCGATGAAGGACCTGGAGATCCGCGGCGCCGGCAACCTGCTCGGTGGCGAGCAGAGCGGACACATCGCCGACGTCGGGTTCGACCTGTACGTGCGGCTGGTCGGCGAGGCGGTGGCGGAGTACCGCGGAGACGACATCATCGACGACCCCGACGTCAAGATCGAGCTGCCCGTCGACGCCCACCTGCCCCACGAGTACGTTCCCAGCGAACGGCTGCGGCTGGAGATGTACAAGCGGCTGGCTGAGGTACGCAGCGCCAAACAGGTCGACGAGGTCCGCGCGGAGCTGCTGGACCGGTACGGCGCACTCCCGACGCCGGTCGAGAACCTGCTTGCCGTCGCCCTGCTTCGCGCCAAGGCAAAGGCGGCGAGGCTGACCGACATCAACGCCCAGGGCAGCTACGTCAGGTTCGCTCCCGTCGACGTCCAGGACTCCACCAGGGTGAGGATCGACCGGCTGTACCCCGGAACCATCGTCAAGTCGGCATTGCGTAGCATCTTGGTGCCCCGGCCGATGACTGCACGGGTCGGCGGCAAACCGGTGCGTGACCTCGCCGTACTAGATTGGGCGGGCCGCATCATCGACGACATCGTCTCAAGGAGTGCATCTTAGGTGTTGACTCGCCGCTCGCCTTGCCTCCGTCGCCTCGGCGGAGTCGCTGTGCAAGTCGTCGTCGTTGCCGCACTGAGCGGGTGCGGAACCGACCTGCACCCGGGCGCAGCGGCGACCGTCAGCGGCACGACCATCACCGACGAGACCGTCGACGACCTGACCGCTGCCGCCTGTGTCTACACGGTGACGCAAGCCAAGGCCAACGGCACCAGTGACGGCAAACCTTCGCTGGCCATCGCCGACCTCAAGTCGTCACTGCTCAGCTCGCTCATCGCCTTCCAGCTGACCGAAGAGGCCGCTGCCGAGATGAAGCTCACCCCGAGCCAGGCGCAAGTCGACAAGGCGGCGCAGGCGCAGACGCTTCCGGAGGGCATGCCCGAGGGCGAGGGCGTCCTGATCGAGGACTTCTTCCACGACGTCGCAAAGAACCAGCTGCAGCAGTCGCTGATCGGTGCCCACCTGAGCGACCCGAGCGTCACGACAGTCGACATGGCAACGCAGCAGAACGTCGACGCCGCCCGTGACTATCTCGACAAGTACTTCGCGAAGGCCGACGTCGAGGTGGCACCCAGCTACGGCAGGTGGGATGGCGTTCAGCTGAAGCCGGGGACGGGATCGCTGTCGGACCCGGTCTCCACCACAGCGGCTGAACCGGTGCTGCCGGGGCAAGAGAACTCGGCCCTGGAGTCGCTGCCCCCGTCCCAAGTCTGCTGACCGTCGGCTCCGTGGCCCCTCTGGTCGTCCTCGTTACCTCGCCTCGGCTGCCGGCTGGACTACTCACGGCCACAGCCTGGCGGGCCCTCGACTCCGCCGATGTGGTGCTCGCTGGGGCCGACTCGGGCGTGGTCCGTGCTTGGGAAGCCGGCGGCGGGACGGTCGAGCTGGTTTCCGAGCCGCGTGCGCGCGAACTGGTGGCCCGAAGCAAGTCCGGGACGGTCGTCTGGCTCGCCGGGGACCTGGACGGTGACCTCGTCGAGGAGCTTGCCACCCATGGCGTACGCCGATCGACAGACCACGAGCACGCCCTGCCCAGCCCCGAGGTGGAAATCCTCGTCGGGTCGTTCGACCCGGCCGGCGCGCGTGTGCTCGACCTCGTCGAGGTGATGGACCGGTTGAGGACACAGTGCCCTTGGGACCAGCAGCAGACGCATAGGAGCCTCGTGCGCTACCTGCTCGAGGAGACCTACGAGACCGTCGATGCGATCGAGTCAGGTGACCGCGCGCACCTGCGCGAAGAGCTCGGTGACCTGCTGCTCCAGGTGGCGTTCCACGCGCGGATCGGCAGTGAGCACCCCGACGACCCGTTCACCATCGACGACGTAGCCGCAGAGATCGTCGAGAAGCTGATCCGCAGACATCCGCACGTGTTTGCTGCCGTGGCGGTCAACGGCGTCGCCGACGTGGAGTCGAACTGGGAGACCATCAAGGCGACCGAGAAGGCTCGCGCCTCAGCCATGGACGACATCCCGCTCGGACTTCCGGCCCTGAGCCTGGCCGCCAAGGTGACGTCGCGTGTGTTGCGCACCAAGGGCGGGCTGAGCGTGCCCACTCCGGGCGGGACGGAGTATGACGAGCGGTCCCTCGGTGAGGTGCTCTTCGCGGTTGCGGCCGCCGCCGCAGCAGCAGGGCTCGACCCGGAGCAGGCACTGCGCGTCCGGGTCGCCGCAGAGATGGAGCAGGTGCGCAACCGCGAACAGCGTGCCCTTCCCGACGAGGCGGCAGAGCCCGGTTAGGCTGACGCTGACCTGTGTAGAGCCGAGGGAGTCGAGTCGTGGCCAACATCGAGGCTGTCGGAGCCCGCGAGATCTTGGACTCGCGTGGCAATCCCACCGTCGAGGTCGAGGTCGCGCTCGATGACCAAACCGTTGCCCGTGCTGCAGTGCCGTCGGGGGCGTCGACGGGACAGTTCGAGGCGGTCGAGCTCCGTGACGGTGGTGACTGGTACGCCGGCAAGGGGGTCGGCAAGGCGGTCGCCGCGGTCAACGACACGATCAACGATGCGCTCCATGGGTTCCCCGCCGACGAGCAGCGGCTGGTCGACCAGATCCTGATCGACCTCGACGCGACACCAAACAAAGCCAGGCTGGGAGCCAACGCCATCCTCGGGGTCTCGTTGGCAGTCGCTCGCGCCGCCGCCGAGTCCGCCCGGTTGCCGCTGTTCCGGTACGTCGGCGGCCCGCACGCCCATCTGCTGCCGGTGCCCATGCTGAACATCCTGAACGGCGGCGCGCACGCCGACAGCAACGTCGACGTACAGGAGTTCATGGTGGCGCCGATCGGCGCCGCGACGTTCGCCGAGGCGATGGAGCAAGGTGCCGCCGTCTACCACGCGCTCAAGGCGGTGTTAAAGGGGCGCGGGCTCGCGACCGGTCTCGGTGACGAAGGCGGTTTCGCGCCGAGCCTCGGATCCAACCGCGAGGCCCTCGACCTCATCGCAGAGGCGGTCGAGAAGGCTGGACTCCAGCTCGGACCCGACATCGGTCTCGCACTCGACGTTGCTGCCACCGAGTTCTACGACGCTGAACCCGCCGGCGGGGGGCCGGGACACTACACGTTCGAGGGCAGCGCGAAGTCGTCAGAGGAGATGGCGGCGTACTACGAGGAGCTCGCGTCGGCGTACCCGATCGTCTCCATCGAGGATCCGATGAGCGAGGAGGACTGGGGAGGTTGGAAGGCCATGAACGCGACCCTCGGCACCAAGGTGCAGATCGTCGGGGACGACCTGTTCGTGACGAATGTCGACCGAATCCAACGCGGGATCGACGAGGCGTCCGCTAACGCCCTGCTCGTGAAGGTCAACCAGATTGGCAGCCTGACCGAAACCTTGGACGCCGTCGACCTCGCACACCGCAACGGGCTGCGCTGCATGATGAGCCACCGCTCAGGTGAGACCGAGGACACCACGATCGCCGACCTCGCGGTGGCCACGAACTGCGGTCAGATCAAGTCCGGTGCGCCGGCCCGATCCGAGCGCGTCGCGAAGTACAACCAGCTGCTCCGGATCGAGGAAGAGCTGCAGGATGCGGCACGGTACGCCGGCGCGGGAGCGTTTCCGCGCTACCAGACGGGTCGCTGATCTGCAATGGCCCCCCGCTCCCGGTCCCCCTCGTCGCACGGCCCCAGTCGCGGTGGTCGCGGCCCGTCACCCAGTCGTTCGATGCCGAAGACGCGTCGCACGACGCTGGCCGCCGCCGACCTAACCGCCGCGGAGCTCGCGTCCTCGCGCGCCAAGCTCACCGGCCGCGCGGCCGTGCTGCTGCTCGTGCTGGCGGTGCTCGCGGTGTCCTACGCCTCGAGCATGCGGGCCTGGCTCTCCCAACGCAGTGAGATCAACCTGCTGAACGAGCAGATCGCCCAACAGCGGGCCGATGTCGCCGCCCTCCAGCAGGCCAAGCAACGCTGGCGCGACCCGGCGTACATCGAGACCCAGGCACGACTGCGCTTCGGCTGGCTGCTGCCGGGAGAGACCGGCTACCGCGTGCTCGGTCCTGACGGCGAGGTACTGAGCGACGGCGGCAGTAAGCTCTCCGACCCGACGACGTCGAACGCCGACGCACCCTCGCAGTGGTGGCAGAACCAGTGGGGCAGCGTGGTCGAAGCGGGCAAGGACCCGGCCGAGGCGGCGGCCGACACCGACGCCGACAAGCCGCAGCACCCGCCTGCCAACCGGATCGGCCCGCAGCGGCGTGATCGTCGGCCGGATTCCGCCCCGTCGTTCGACCGGTGAATCGGAGCGACATCGACCGCGCAGACATCGCCGCTACAGACATGGCCGCGATTCAGTCGCAGCTCGGGCGTGCACCGCGCAACATCGTCCGTGTCGCCCACCGCTGCCCGTGCGGACACCCTGACGTGGTCGAAACCGCGCCGAGGCTGAGCGACGGCACACCGTTTCCGACGTTCTACTACCTCACCTGCCCACGTGCCGCGTCACTTGTCGGCACGCTCGAGGCGGGCGGGTTGATGCGTGACATGACCGAGCGGCTCAGTCACGACGACGACCTGGCTGACCGCTATCGACGGGCGCACGAGTCCTACCTGACGGCCCGTGCGGCGGTTGGCGAGGTGGAGGAGATCGCGGACGTATCCGCCGGCGGGATGCCCGACCGGGTCAAGTGCCTGCACGTGCTGGTGGCCCACTCGCTGGCAGCGGGCGACGCAGTGAACCCGCTCGGTGACGAGACGCTGACCCGGCTGCCGGCCTGGTGGACGGCCGGACCGTGCGTGCAGGCCGAACTCGCAGCCGAGCGCTCCGCCGAGTCAGGTAGCGAGCGCCGGTGAGGGTCGCGGCCGTCGATTGCGGCACAAACTCCCTGCGGCTGCTCGTGGCAGACCTTGATGCGGAGTCAGGCGAGGCGGTAGAGGTCGAGCGGCGTACGACGATCGTGCGTCTCGGTCAAGACGTCGACCGCACCGGCGTCCTCGCAGCGGCTGCCCTGCGGAGGACGTTCGCGGCGCTGGACGGGTATGCCGCGATCATCGCGTCCCTCGAGGTGGCTGCCACCCGCGTGGTGGCGACGTCGGCCGCGCGCGACGCGGCCAACCGTGAGGTGTTCCTGACCGGTGCCCGGACCCGCCTCGGCGTCCCACCCGACATTGTCAGCGGCGACGAGGAGGCGCGGTTGTCCTACGACGGCGCCACCCGCGGGCTGCGCCCGGGCGACGACCTGGCCACCCCTTTGCTGGTGCTGGACATCGGTGGCGGCTCGACCGAGTTCGTGATGCGTCCCGAGGCCGTCGGCGACGTGATGGGACGCTCGCTGGGCATCGGGTCCGTCCGGCTGACCGAGCGTCACCTGCGCGATGACCCGCCCACACAGCAGCAGCGGGACGCCGCAGTCACCGACATAGACGCCGCGTTGGACACCCTTGAGCTCCCGCTCGCCGAGGTGAACACGTTGGTGGGCGTCGCCGGTACGACGTTGACCATGGCCGCCATGGTGCTGGACCTGCCGGCGTACGACCGCAACGCCGTTCACCTTGCGCGCATCGACACGGCGGGCCTGCTGCGTGCCGTCGACGCCATTGTCGCCATGAGCGTGGCCGAGCGGCGAGACCTCGCCTTCATGCATCCCGACCGGGCCGACGTGATCGGAGCCGGCGCGCTCGTCCTCGGCTGCGTCGTACGGCGGCTCGGCCTCGACACGCTGGTGCCGTCGTCACACGACATCCTCGACGCCATCGCCTGGTCGCTGGCTGGGCCGCGCACGTGACCGCGACCGGTGCTGATGCGGTGCGGCACCCCCACCCGCTCATCGGCGCCGAGTTCGACAGCCCCGTCCCGCCGGGAACAGGCTGGCCAGGCGACCCGGCCACGCCCGACACCCCCGTGGTCACCGACGCCGACTCGGTTCGCGCACGCGCCAGCACGCTGACCAGCTTGACCGAGCTGGACGCCGAGGTGTCGGTTTGCCGGGCCTGTCCTCGGCTGGTGCAGTGGCGCGAGTCGGTGGCCGTCGAGAAGCGTAGGTCCTACGCCGACGAGCCGTACTGGGGGCGGCCGATCGCCGGCTGGGGCAGTGCACGCCCGGCCGTCGTGATCGTCGGGCTCGCGCCGGCAGCCCACGGCGGCAACCGCACTGGGCGGATCTTCACCGGCGACCGCTCGGGAGACTGGTTGTTCGCGTCCCTGCATCGCGCGGGCCTCGCAGCGACTCCGACGAGCGTCCATGCCGGCGACGGGCAGCAGCTGGTCAACGCTCGCATGGTCGCGGCGGTTCGCTGCGCGCCGCCGGCCAACAAGCCGACTCCGCACGAGCGGGACACCTGCGCACCGTGGCTGGACGGCGAACTAGCGATGCTGCTCCCGACGGTTCGAGCCGTCGTCTGTCTGGGCTCGTTCGGATGGAGCGCAGCCTTTCGCGCCCTGGTCCGGCAGGGTTACGCCGTCCCCAGGCCGCGGCCGGCGTTCGGACATGGAGCCCGAGTCGACCTTCCGCGGCCGGTTCGAGGGGCTGCCCGAACGGGGGTGCCGGCGAACGGGGGTCCGGATGCAGATCAGCCCCCGCCGGTGGTGGTGCTCGGGTGCTACCACCCGAGCCAGCAGAACACGTTCACGGGCACGCTGACCGAGCCGATGCTGGACGCCGTGCTCGGTGAGGCGGCCCGGCTCGGGTCCACGTGACCGTGGCAGGCTTGTGAATATTTTCACGAGCGGCGTAGGATGGACGGCAGGCCAGCAAGGATCGAGGACTTCCCGTGAGCACTCCCCACATCGTGATCGCCGGGGGCGGGTACGTCGGCATGTACACCGCCCTCGGGCTTCAGCGGGCGCTGCGTCGTGGCGAGGCCCGCGTGACCGTGATCGACCCCCGCTCCGCCATGACCTACCAGCCGTTCCTTCCCGAGGCGGCCGCCGGCTCGCTCGAGCCGCGGCATGTCGTCGTGCCGCTGCGCCGGACGCTGAAGGGCTGTGACGTCCTGACGGCCCGGGTGGTGGGAATCGACCATGCCGCGAAGCTGCTCAAGGTCGAACCGCCGCAGGGCGAGCCCTACGAACTGTCGTACGACGAGCTCGTGGTGGCCGTCGGCTCCGTGGCACGGACGCTGCCGATCCCTGGCCTCAAAGAGGTCGGGATGGGGTTCAAGCAGATCGAAGAGGCGATCGCGTTGCGCAACCAGGTCCTCGACCGGCTCGACGTCGCCACGTCGACCATGGACCCGGCAACGCGCACATGTGCGTTGACGTTCGTCTTCGTCGGTGGCGGTTACGCGGGCGTCGAGGCGCTCGCCGAGATCGAGGACATGGCGCGCTTCGCCACGCGGTACTACGAGACCATCGCACCCGCCGACCTCAGGTTCGTCCTGGTCGAGGCTAGCGACCGGATCCTCCCCGAGGTCGGCCCGGACATGGGCCGCTACACCGTCAATCGGCTCCGCGACCGTGGCATCGAAGTCCGGTTGAACACGAGGCTCGAGTCGGCCACTGGTCACCATGTCGTGCTGTCCGACGGCGACGAGTTCGACGCCGACACGCTGGTGTGGACTGCCGGCGTGAAGGCGAACCCCCTCCTGACGGCGACCGACCTGCCGCTCGACGACAAAGGTCGGGTCAAAGCGCTGCCCGACCTCAGGGTCGACGGCGTCGAGCACGCGTGGACGGCAGGCGACAATGCCGCTGTCCCGGACCTCGCCCACCCCGGCCAGCTGTGCTCTCCGAGCGCTCAGCACGCCGTGCGACAGGCGCGGGTGCTTGCGGCCAACATCGTGCGCTCGCTGCGTGGGGAGGAGCTCCACGACTACAAGCACAAGCACGTCGGTTCTGTCGCCAGCCTCGGACTTCACAAGGGCGTCGCCCAGGTCTACGGGATCAAGCTGCGCGGTCTGCCGGCGTGGTTCATGCACCGGACCTACCACTTGAGCCGGATGCCGACGCTGAGCAAGAAGATGCGGGTCGTGCTCGACTGGACGCTGGCACTCTTCTTCCGTCGCGACGTCGTGTCGCTGGGGTCCTTGCAACGACCACGCGACGACTTCGACCGCGCCAACCGCTGAGACCGGCTGCTGATGGCCGCAGATCGAGGACTCTCCCCGGCGTACGCCGGCGGCGGCTTTACGATGAGACCGCGCTGTCGTGAGGTGGCGCTCGCCCCCGTATCCCAACTGGCAGAGGACGCACCCTTAAAAGGCGCTCAGTGTGGGTTCGAGTCCCACCGGGGGCACGGTAAACCCGCACGTCAGACGGCCATGCGTCGCCGCGAGTGTGCGCTTTGCTAACGGATTGCTAACGGTCACCGAAAACAAGGCCGGCGACGCGCTGCGCCGCGTCGTCGTGCAGACCAACTGTGCCGTGGCTGTACGTGTCCAGGGTGATGCTGATGTTGGCGTGCCCGAGGCGTTCCTGTACGACCTTTGGGGGTACCCCGGCTGCCAGTGCCATGGTCGCCCACCCATGGCGCAGGTCGTGCAGGCGGATCTTGGGTAGCCCAAGCTGACGCCTGCGGTCCTCGAACGACTCAAACAGACGCTCCGGGTGCAACATCGTGCCGTCGACGCGACAGAATACGAAGCCGTGATCGGCCCAGCCAGATCCCATCTGCAGCTCTGCCAGTTGGCGCTTCCGATGCTCGCGCAGTGCCGTCACGGTAACCGCATCGAGGCTGACCGTCCGGCGGCCCTTTGCCGTCTTCGATGTACCGAGCGTCGGGACATGGTTCACAGTGATGAAGCGTCTGCCGGATCGCCGCACGCCCGGCCTCGAGGTCCACGTCAGTCCAGCGCAGCCCCAGGGCCTCAACGCGACGCATTCCGGTGGTCGCTATCACGAAGTAGGCCGCGGAGACAGCCCGCGGGCAACCTGGTCCTTGCGCCCCTCGACCAGCAGATGGGCGTAGAGACCGTTCAGCATTCCCGGGTCTACAGCAGACAGTGGCGTGGAGCCGAAGTAAGCGACGACGTGTAGCCGCAGATTGCGGGAGTAACTGTAGTGAGTGGACGGCTTTACCGTGGGCGCGATAGCTGTTAACCACTCCTGAATGTATTGCGCGAGTGTCTGGCGAGTCTTTGGCACGTGCGAGCCGCGGTTCACGCTGCTCACCAACTCGGCGAGCGCGGCCGCCGCCTCTCGCTTTGTGTGGTAGCCGGAGTGCCACTTCTGCCGGCGTCGGCCGGTAGACGGATCCCTGTCGAGGTCGATTACGACGCTGTATGACGCGCCGCGCTTGACGATGCTGCCTCTGACTGGACCTCCCCCGCCTTCCCAGGATGCGCCCGCCCGAGGAAGCCGGCCTCCCGCGCTCGGCTCACGTACGGGGCGGCGGTACGATGCGCCTTTCCGAAATGTTGAGCAACTGCCTGTGTGGGGGGTGTTTATGTTACTTCGATATATCTGTGCAACCTTTTCTAACAGCTCATCGGTCACCTTTCGCCTGGAAGTCCGGCGAGCGCCTCGCACCTCCATGATTGCCTGTCGCCTCACGGCTTCGTCGACTGCATCGAGCCGGACGGTACCCACCAAGCCACCCTGCTCCCAAGTCACCCAGTGGAATGCCTGAGACGCACCTGACTCCAGCAGATCCTCTACTTCAGTGCCTTGAGATCGCCTCGACGCACTTCCCGGCCGCCGCTCTTACTGCAGAGTCGCACCTTTCGGTTGCGCATGGCCGCCTGCAGCTGCGAGACGGTGTCTGTCATCCCCAGCATCATGCACGCCTGTGCCCTCGTGCCGGGCATGACGGGTTCCGGATAACGACCCGTCGGGTTAGTTTAGCCGGAGCACAAACAGAATACGACGACATAGTATTGGGAACGCGCGCGGGTTATGTGCATCTGCCACCGTTAGGGACAGGCGCTGATTTTCGGCCGCGCCCGGAAGTAGCCCGACTGCTGCACGAACTTCTTGATGTAGGGCTCATGTCAGTTGGCCAATGAGTTCCTCGCGTCCGGAGACATGGGCTTTGCGGTAGATGGACTTCAGGTTGTCGTTGACGGTGTGCGGGCTGAGTTGTAGTTCGCGGGCGATGTGCTTGGCGGGT
>JACCVZ010000108.1 GCA_013697905.1 Nocardioidaceae bacterium | reverse complement strand
CCCACCGCGGCGATGTCCAGCGGCACCTCGGCGGCCCGCGTCAACGCCTCCCGGATCCGAGAGCGGTCCCCCGAGTTGTCACCCCGGGCGACGGCGTACGCCGAGATGACCGCGCCGTAGGCCGCCGCGTCGTCGTCGGCAAGGGGGGCCGCGCCGGCCCTCAGCTGCTCGGCGTCGTCGACCAGCCGATCACCGTCGTCGAGCCGGTCGGCCGAGTAGCGCGCGGCCATCGCCACCAGGCTCGCAGCCAGCGACACCGTGACCGCAGCGACCGCTCCGCCCCCGGGCGCCGGCTCCCGCTTCGCCACCAGGTCCAGGAACTCACCCAGACAATGGTCGAGGTACGACGGCGTCGCGCGGCTGTCCCGCTCGTCGGCGCCGGTCAGAACAGCCCCACGGTGTCCTCGGCGTCGTCCAGGTCGACGTGAGCGGCGGCCGGGTCCGACCCGAGCCCGGGCATGGTCCGCATGTCCCCACAGATCGGGTAGATGAAGCCGGCGCCGACCGATGCCCGGACCTCGCGCACCGGCAGGGTCCACCCGGTGGGCGCGCCCTTCAGCGTCGGGTTTGATGACAACGACAGGTGGGTCTTGGCCATGCAGATGGGCAGCCGACCGAACCCTGCGCTCTCGTACCTGTCGATCTGCTTGGCCGCGGCGGGCGAGTACTCGACGTCGCGGGCGCCGTAGACCTGGGTGGCGATCGCCTCGATCTTGTCCCGCAGCGGTGCGTCGTCGGGATACAACAACCGGAATTCGCTGGGCTCGTCGGCGGCTTCGGCCACAGCCTCGGCGAGCTCGGCCGCGCCACGGCCACCGTCGCTGAAGTGGCTCGAGACCGCGAACCGCGCACCGGCCTGCTCGGCGATCTCGCGGATGGCCGCGTGCTCGCTGTCGTGGTCGTCGGGGAACGTGTTGACCGCGACGACCGGTGAAACGCCGTGCAGCCGCACGTTCGCGATCTGCTTCTCGAGGTTGGCGGCACCGGCATGCACGTCGTCGGGGTTCTCCGCGAGCAGCTCCTCGGGCAGCGGCCGCCCTGCAACGATGCGGTACTTGCCGGAGTGCGCCTTGAGGGCGCGCACGGTGGCGACCACCACAGCGGCGTCGGGAGCCTCCCCCGACGTACGGCACTTGATGTTGAAGAAGCGCTCGGCGCCCATGTCGGCTCCGAACCCGGCTTCGGTGATCGCGTAGTCGCCGGTGCGGAGCGCGATCAGGTCGGCGATCACCGAGGAGTTGCCGGTGGCGATGTTGCCGAACGGCCCGCAGTGCACCAGCGCAGGGGTGTTCTCGATCGTCTGCAGCAGGTTGGGCTTCACCGCTTCGCGCAGGATGACGGTCATGGCGCCGGCGGCCTTCAGCTGCTCGGCCGGCACCGGCTCCCCCTCGGATGTGTAGCCGACGACGATGCGCCCCATCCGGCCGCGCAGGTCGCGCAACGAGGTCGTCAGGGCCAGCGCCGCCATCACCTCCGACGCGGCAGTGATGTCGAACCCGGTCTCCCGCGGCACCCCGTCTGCGCGACCGCCGAGACCGGTCACGATGTTGCGCAGGGCCCGGTCATTGACGTCGAGCACCCGGCGCCAGGTGATGCTGTTCGGGTCGATGCCCAGCGCGTTGCCGCGATAGAGGTGGTCGTCGAGCATAGCGCTGAGCAGGTTGTTCGCCGCCGTCACCGCGTGCATGTCGCCGGTCAGGTGGAGGTTGAGCTTCTCCATCGGGACGACCTGGCTGTAGCCGCCGCCGGCGGCGCCGCCCTTGATCCCCAGCGCCGGGCCCATTGACGCCTGCCGGATGGTGATGACGGCGTTCTTGCCGATCTGGCGCATGCCCTGCCCGAGGCCGACCGTTGTCGTCGTCTTGCCCTCGCCCAACGGGGTCGGCGTGATCGCGGTGACGACGACGTACTTCGCCCGCGGCCGGTCCGCGAGCTCGTCGACCGCGGCGGGGCTGACTTTCATGACGTCGCGCCCGTAGGGCTCGAGCAGGTGGCTGCCGAGACCCATCTCGTTCGCGATGTCCTCGATCGGCTTGAGCGCAGCGTCGCGGGCAATCTCCAGGTTGCCGAGGGCCATTGGGTGTCTCCTTAGAAGTCGTACATCGTGCGACGCTCGTCGCGCGCGGAAGGGGTGGTGAAGCCGTCAACGTCGACGCCGAGCTCGGTGCCGGCGTCGAGCAGTGAGTCGAACAGGTACTGGCCCGACGAGCGCTCGCAGTGCAGGAGGTACGACGACGTGCCGTCCCAGTCGTCGCGGATGACGTCGGTGGCCAGACCGGCCACGGCGGTCCGCAGAGCGCTGCCGTCGGGGCATGCCGCGTCGGTGAGGTCGACGGCGCACTCCCGGCCGAGCAACTCGGCGGCGGCGGGCCCGGTGAGCCGCATCAGCGCCCGGCCGTGCGTGAGGTCGACGACCGTGACAAGCTCTGCGGACGCGGCGCCCGAGACCCGCCCCCGCCGCTCGAGGAGCCCGCGGAGCTGCTCGGTGAGCGCCAACTGTCGACCAGGGGCGCCCAGCGCAAGCCACTCCCCGGGTCCGGAACCGACGACCAGCACGTCGGTGCCCACGGAGTCGAGCGCGTCGGTGCGGCGTGACGTGCGACCGAACCGCACGCCGAGGGCTTGGGCCAGCTCGCCGTCGGGATCGGCCCGGACGGCGACTTTGGCGAGGGGCGACGCGTCAGTGAGGGTGAGTGCGCCCGTGCTGCGCCGTCCGCTGACGGCCCAGCACGCGACCACGATCTCGGGTGGTGCCGGCGAGATCGCGCTGCGAGCGACCGGCGTGGTGTCATCCATGCAGCCGCTCCCCCTCTGGGTCCACCTGTGCCAACCCGGCGGTGACCACGGCGGTGACCCTGGTGCCGTCGACCATGGCGATGGTGACCTCGCTGCCGGCGTGCGCAAGGCTCGCGTCGAGCTGCGCGAGCACCACCGACCGGTCGAGGGTGGGCGACATCCGGCTGGAGGTCACCCGGCCACCGATGCCGCCGTCGTCGGCCACGACCTGGCTGCCCTCCACCGGCACCACCGTTGGATCAGTCGTGCGCAACCCGACCAGACGCGGATAGTCGCGCTGCTGATCCTGCCAGGCCAGCTCCGGCCGCCCGGCAAAGTCCTCCTTGTCGAGCTTCACCAAGCCCTCGAGGCCGGCGCTGCCCGCCCGGCTGAGGCCGTCGGTGTCCTGGCCCACGATGAGATGGCCCTTCTCCAGCCGCAGGATGCGTTGGGCCTCCACGCCGAAGGCACGGGCGCCGAGATCACCACCGGCCGCAAGCAGCGCCTCCCAGACGTGCAGGCCGTGGCCGGCCGGCACGTGCAGCTCATAGCTCAGCTCTCCAGTGAAGCCGATCCGCCACAGCACGCAGTCGGCGACGCCGGCAACGGTTCCGGTGCGCACGTGCATGTAGGGGAACGCGTCGGGATCCAGGTCGACATCGGCGACGACCCGACGTACAAGCTCCCGCGACCGGGGCCCGGCCACGTTGATGCTGGCGTACGCCGTCGTCACCGGCGTGATGTGCACCCGCCAGTCGGGGTGCTCGGTCTGCAGCCAGCGCTCGAGCCATTCCCACACCGTGGCGGCGCCCGATGATGTCGTGGTCATCAAGTAGGAGCTCTCACCGAGCCGGGCGGTGACGCCGTCGTCGAGCACGACGCCGTCTTCGGCGCACATCACGCCGTAGCGCACGCGACCAACCGCCAGCTTGGACCAGCGGTTCAGGTAGACGAGGTTGAGGAGCCGAGGCACGTCGGGTCCGTGCAGGTCGAGCTTGCCGATCGGGGTGACGTCGATGAGACCGACGCCCTCGCGGACGGCGCGAACCTCGCCGGCCGGGTCGCCGTAGTGATCCGGTCTGATCCACGCGCCGGCAACCAAGGGGGTCGCAGCGTGCGCATCGTGCCACGACTGCAGGGGCGAGCGGCGGACCGGTTCGCGCTCGGGGCCGGCCAGCGCGCCGAGCGTTACGGGTGCGTACGGCGGCCGCCAGGTAGTGGTGCCGGTCTCCTCGATGGTCCGTCTGGTCGCCTCGGCGATGATCGCGATCACGTTGACGGTCTCCAGCTTGCCCTGGACCGGCCCCATGGTGGCCGTGGTGTAGCGCTTGGCCAGCTCGGCGGACTCGTAGCCCTCGGCCACGGCGGTGACGAGGTCCGCTGACGAGACGTCCTCGGAGAAGTCGACGATCCCGTGCGTCCGGGCCCGGAAGAGCTCGGGGTGCGGGTCGACCGGCAAGGCAGGCGGTGCGTCGTCGGCTACCTCGACCAGCGGTCCGGCCTGCTTGTGAGCAGTGGGTGACGCCGCTCGCCATCGCCGGCCCACCGCCGCGGCCCGCCGTGCCGCCACCCGCCCGGTCGCTTCACCGTGCGCGACGAGCTCGTCCAGACTCCCGTCGCCGACGACACCCCCGGTCGCCAGCACGTTGTCGGGCAGTTGCGCCGGGTCCGCCCGGAAGCGGGCGGCCCGCGCGTCGTACGCCGGCACGGCCCCGGCCATCGTCAGCAACGACACCGGGGCGGTCCACCCGGTGGCGGTCACCACGAGGTCGCAGTCGACCCGCCGACCGTCGCCGAGCTCGACGGCCCGAACCCGGTCCCGGCCGTGCACCCTGACGATGTCGCCGCCGCGGCGGGCGTCCTCGACGTGGGCGACGTCCACACCGACGCGGCGCAGCGCCTCGGTTGCGGCGTCGCCGTCGGGGTTGGCGCTGAGCACGACGGCTCGGTGGCCCGGCTTGACCGCGTACAGGTCGACCAGTCGGCGTACGGCGGTGGAGAGCATCACACCCGGGACGTCGTTGCCGGCGAAGACGTACGGTCGCTCGACCAGCCCCGGCGCCACCACCAGGGACTTGGCGCGCGCCTTCACCAGCCGCTCGTTGACCGTGGGAAGCCCCCGCTGCACCACAGACACCCAGTTGTCGTCGTAGCGGCCGAGGACAACCGAGTCGGTGAGGACCTCGATGCCCGGTGCGGTCTCGACGCGGCCGCGCAGCTCGCGCAGCGCGCTCCGGACGTCGTCGCCGCCCCAGCGGAGGTGCCCGCCTAGTGCATGCTCCTCCTCGACCAGCAAGACGGTGGCACCCGCGGCGGCGGCGGCGACCGCGGCTGCCATCCCGGCAGGCCCACCGCCGGCGACGAGCACGTCGGGGTGCACATGCCGCTGGTCGTAGCGGTGGTCTTGACGCTGGTAGGACGACAGATCCGGGATCTCGCCGCCGTGAGCGAACCGCTCGAGCACCCTCTCGTACGCCGGCCACAACCGCCGGGGACCCATGAACGTCTTGTAGTAGAAGCCGGCCGGCAGGAACCGGCCGACGAGCTGGTTGGCCGCCTTCACGTCCACCGCCAACGAGGGCCAGGTGTCCTGGGAGCGGACCCGCATCCCCGGCTCGACGAGACGGTGGGCGCCGCGTACGTTCGGCTCGTCGCCGACCTGCACCATGCACCCCGGATCGAGGTAGCTGGCGGTGAGGAGGCCGCGCGGGCGGTGGTACTTGAAGCTGCGGGAGAAGATCCGCACCCCGCAGGCGGCCAGCGCCGACGCGATCGTGTCGCCGGCGTAAGCCGGGTAGGTGCGGCCGTTCCACGTGAACGTGAGCGTGACGTCGCGGTCGACGACCTCGTCGGGCTGCCGCTCCAGCCGCATCGCCATCGTCGGTGGGGCAGCCGACGGTCGCCAGCGCAGCCGCGTCACGACTCGTCCCCGACGTGCGAGCGATGCGGTCGCACCTCGTTCGTGGTGGTGTCACGCTCGACGAGAAGGTGGCGACGACAACCCATCCGGTGGTACCACCGCTCTGTCCCCGGTCCGGCCACGTTGTGGCGCAGGTAGAGGTAGCCACGCCACTGCTCCGGGGACGCCGCAGTGGGGTCGGGTCGCGGCGCGGGTTCGCCCAGGTAGGCGAACTCGGCGGCGTCACGTGGCCCGCACCACGGGCAGGGAATGAGCATCATCGGCTAGTGCCCCACCGCGGCGGCGCCCTTCTCGCCGAGGAGCTCACCGCGCGCGAAGCGGTCGAGCCCGAACGACGAGATAATCTCGGGGGTGCGGCCGGTGGCGATGCATTCGGCCATCGCCTCGCCGGAGACGGGCCCAGCCTTGAACCCGTAGGTTCCCCACCCGACGTCGACGAGGAAGCCGTCTACGTCGGTGGGTCCCATGATCGGCGCGAAGTCAGGTGTCATGTCGCAGAGCCCGGCCCACTGCCGCAGCAGCCGCAGCGACGACAGCGACGGCATGAGCTGCAGGACGTGGGAGGCGAGGCCTTCGGTGAACTCCAGGGATCCTTGTGTCGAGTACGACGCGAACGGGTCGACGCTCGCCCCGAACACCAGCTCGCCACGGGCGGTCTGGCTGACGTAGACGTGCAGCGTCCCTGAAACGACCACCGTGCGCAGGAACGGCTTGACGGGTTCGGTGACGGCCGCCTGCAGCGGGAACGTCTGGACGGGAAGCCGCACGCCCGCCATGTCGGCCACCAGGGTTGCCCAGCCGGCGGTGGCGTTCACGACGACGTCGGCGGCGACATCACCATTCGTGGTCCGGACCCCACGCACCCGTCCACCACTTACGTCGATTCCCGTCACCTCGGTGTGCTGATGCAGGTGCGCGCCGAGGTGGTCCGCTGCGCGGGCGTAGCCCCAGACGACGGCGTCATGGCGAATGATCCCGCCAGGCGGGTGGTACAGGGCGCCGAGGATCGGGTAGCGGGGACGGTCTGAGGTGTCGATGTGCGGGACGAGCCGCTTCACGTCAGCCGGACCGACGACGTCGGAGTCGACACCGCTCAGCTTGTTCACTTCGGCACGCCACCGCATCGTGCGCAGCGAGGCGTCGCTGTGGGCGAGCGTGAGGTGCCCCTTGCGGGAGAACATCACGTTGAAGTTGAGGTCCGCGGCCAGACCGCGGTACAGCTGGAGTGACCGGTCGTAGAAGCGGACACCTTCGGGGGTGAGGTAGTTCGACCGAAGGATGGCGGTGTTGCGCCCCGATCCGCCGCCGCCGAGGTAACCCTTGTCGAGCACGGCGACGTCGGTGATCTGGTGGTTGCGCGCGAGGTAGTACGCCGTCGCAAGCCCGTGCACGCCGCCACCGATGATGACGACCCGGTAGCCGCGCCGCATGTCGTGGTTTCGCCAGGCGGCCGGCCACGCCTGCCCGGTCACCCCGTGGCGCAGCAGCGACAGTGCCGAGTAGCGCCCCGGACGTGGACCGGTCCGCCGTCCGCGCTCAACCACCGCTCGCCCCTCCTGCCGTCAGCCGGTCCAGCAGCTCCCGCCGCCACCGGGCGGTCCCTGCCACGTCACCCAGCGTGTAGACGTGCAGCCCTGACAGGTGGGTGGGTGGGCCGAGCGCGGCCAGATCTTCGAGCAGCCGGTCCGGCCGGTAGCTGCCCGTCCGCACCAGCGTCGCACCTCCGCGCTGCTTGCGCAGCACCCGCAGCGAGCCCCCGACACCGATCCGTCCAGCGACCCGGAGCAGCCTGAGCCGCTCGACCGGGCCAGGTACGCCGGCATACACCGGCAGTCGGAGCCCGAGCCGACGCGCCCGGTCGACCCACCGGCCGACGACGGCGGGTTCGAAGCACATCTGGGTGACGACGTAGGTGCTCAGAGCCTGCTTGGCCAGCAACGCCTGTGACAGGTCGTCGTCGCTGATGAGCGGGTGACCCTCGGGATATCCCGCCACCCCGATCCGGGTGGGCTCGGCGGGCGGGTCGGTCCGCCGCAGCCGCGACATGGCGGCCAGCAGCTGGACGGAGTCGGCGAAGTCGCCCACCGGTGCCCGGCCGTCCCCGGCGACCACGAAGACGTCGCTGACGCCGGCCTCGTCGAGGCGCTGCAGGATGTCGGCGAGATGCGCTGCGTCGTGCACCAGCCGCGCGGCCAGGTGTGGAACCGCCGAGAAACCGCGGCGGGCAAGTGCTTCGGTCACCTCGAGCGTCGGCTCAAGGCCGTGGCGCGGCGACGCCGTGACGGTCACGGGGCTGGTCGGCGGGAGGTGCTGCTCGACCTGCTCGTCGGTCCCGGCAAGGGGCAGAACCTCGTAGCGGCACCGCCGCACGAGCCCGGTCAGCCGTTCTCGTGGCTCACCGTCGACCCCCGCCGGCGACGGGCCGGGAGGAACGCACGTCTGGGGTTCACTCGCGGGTGTTGTCGCGGCCGTGCTTGTCCTCGTGCCGCGTGTCACGGCACTAGAGCTGCTCACGGTATTCGCGGTTGTGAGTGGCGAGGCCTGGTGCCGTTCCGAAGAACGCGTGACGAGACATGTCGTCGGAGTACCGCGACGCCTGGGGAGTCCGCCCGAGCGCCTCGGCCATGCTGCGCACATGGTGGGGAGCCGCACCGCAGCACAACCCGAAGTAGCGGACGCCCGCCGCCTGCGCGGCAACGGTGAACTGGGCGACCTCATAGCGGGTGCAGGTGAATGGGTCGAGGGCGGTCGGGAACGGTCTGCCGTTGGGCACCGGGGCGGTGTCGTGGTCACGAAGCGACTGGAAGGTCGGCTGGTCGGGCACCGTACGGTACGGCACGGGCAAGGCCGCCACCGGCACGTCCACCGCGGCAACGACCTCCGGCAGCAGCGGCAGCATCGTGGCCGGGCCGCGGATGCAGTTCAAGCCGACGACGTCGGCACCCTCGTCTGCCAGCCGCCGGCAGGCGTCCGCGAGCGACCATCCCTCGCGCGTCTTCGGCGTCTGGCCGACCGCGAGGGTGATCACCGCTGGCAGATCTGCTCGGCGGATGACGTCGAGGGCGATCCGCGCCTCTTCGGCGAAGCGGAACGTCTCACCGATGACGAAGTCGACACCCTCCTCGGCCGCCCAGGCCACCTGCTCCTCGAACATTCCTCGAGTCTGCGTGTGCGTGCCGGGGTTCGCTGGGTCGTAGACGTTGGAGTTGCAGACGTTGCCGGCCAACAACGCACCAGCCTCATTGGCAACGTCGCGCGCGATCGTCAGAGCCTGCCTGTTGATCGACTCGAGCAGGTCGTCCTTGCCGACGACGCGGAGCTTCTCCCGGTGGGCGTAGTAGGTGAGCGCCTCGACCACGTCGGAGCCTGCGTGCACGAAGTCGCGGTGCATCGCAGTGACCTGCTCCGGGTGCTCGAGCACGACCTCGGGGACGAACGGACCGGCTTGCAGGTAACCGCGGCGCTCCAGCTCGAAGAGGTATCCCTCAGCGCACAGCACCGGGCCGGCCTCGAGACGTTCCATCAGACCTTGACGACCGGGGTCCGCGGAAGCTGTCATCTAGTCGCCTCCGCGAGCTGACCGCCCTTGGGGGTCTCCTTCGTCGGGTCGATGAACGGCCGCGGAACCACCACGGCGTCGATCTCACCTCGCGCCGCGGTGCGTACGGTCAGCTTGGTCCCGTTGTCGCTGTGCTCGACCGGCACCAGGGCGAAGCCGATGTTCTTCGCCAGCCGGGGGGACCAGAATGCCGAGGACACCTGCCCTATCTGATCGTCGCCGTCGAGGACCGGCACGTAGTCATCGAGGTATCCGATGAGCGGGTCTCCGCCGATCTCCACTCCGACGACCTTGCGCTTCACCCCCTCCGCGGCGATACGGGTCAGCGCCTCCTTGCCGATGAAGTCGGCCTCCTGCTCAAGATCCACAGTCCAACCCAGGCCGATCTCGTAGGGGTTCAAGAACCCGTAGTCGCTGTAGGCGTTGTTGTCCAGGGCGATGTCGGAGCCGTAGCTGAGGATGCCCGCCTCGACGCGACGGATCTGGCACGGCCCGATCACCGCGAGGTTGTGCGGAACGCCCGCCTCCAGGAGCGTGTCCCACAGCTTCGTGGCATCGCGGCTCGCGTTACGGAGGTAGATCTCGTAGCCGATCTCTCCGGTGTAGCCGGTGCGGCCCACGACGACGTTCATGCCGTTGAGCTCGAACTCGGCGCTCCAGTAGTACTTCAGGTCGAGAACCTTGTCTCCGAACAGGTCGTGCATCAGTGCCTGCGACTTCGGCCCCTGGATCTGGACGGGCGCCACGTCGGGCTCGCTGACGCGCACGTCGAGACCCGCCTGGCTCGCCACGCCCTTGGCCCACAGCAGCACGTCACCGTCCGCGACGGAGAACCAGAAGCAGTCCTCGGCCAGCCGCAGCAGGACCGGGTTGTTGATGACCCCGCCGTCGACGTCGGTGTTGAGGAGGAACTTGTTCTGACCCACGGCGCACTTGGTGAGATCGCGGGGGGTGAGCATGTTGGCCAGCGTCAGCGCGTCGGGCCCGGAGATCTCGACCTGACGCTCCACGCCGACGTCCCACAGTGTGACGTCGCCGACCAGCTTCCAGTATTCGGCGATCATGTCGTCGTAATGGCGCGGGTGGTACATCCGGTTGCACACCGTGTAGGACTGCACGCCGTGGCGTTCGGACGCGTAGAAGTAGGGGGACTTGCGGATGCGGGTGTACATGTGGATCTTCGGGACGTCGTAGGGAATGCGCACGGTGTGTCTCATCTCGCTTCTGTCTGGATGGTGCTCGTCGGTCGGTGATCAGCGCCAGTGGCCCGTCAGCTCCACGGAAAGGGCGAGCTGCTGGTGGGATGCAGCTCCCCGCGCCGGTAGCGGTCGAAGCAGAACGGCGCAAGCAGCTCCTGCGGCTCGCCGAGGAGCTCACGGGCCACCAGCTCGCCGACACCGATCATCTTGTAACCGTGGTTGGAGTCGGCGATGACGTAGGCGTTCTGCCGGAAAGTGTCGAACACGGGGAAGCTGTCGGGGGTGAAGCAGCCGAGCCCGCCGGAGTTCTCGTCCTTGTAGAGGTGGCTGGTGCCCTCGAACCGCTGTTGGCAGTGCGCCAGCGCCGCGGTCCACATCCGGGCGAAGTCCGGGGGCGCGGAGTACTCGGGGCTCGCCGGACCGTACGGGTCCACCGCGACGTCGGCGGCAGGCTTCTCCACACGCACGGGCATGGCGCCGCCTTGCACGCCGCCGAAGGAGAAGTCGGGCTTGTAATAGATGCCCCACATCTCTTCGGTGATGAGGTCGCCGGTCTCGTCCACGAGAGGCGCGTCGGAGTCGACATGGATGACCGGCGGCAGCTCGCCGTGAGCGTCGGTGAACGAGCCGGGGTCGACGCCGAGCGTCCCTTCCTGGAGAAAGAGGTAGGTCCACATGTCGACGCCCGTGCGCAGCTGCCCGTCGCGGTCGCGTACGTCGATCGTCGCCGGCAGGTCGAGCATCGCCCAGAAGTCCCTGACCCACGGACCCACCGCGATAACGGCGTGGTCGCAGCTCACGGTGCCGTGGTCGGTCTCGACAGCGGTCACCGCTCCGCCGTCGAGGGTCAGACCGGTGACCCGGACCCCAGTCACGATCCGCACTCCCTCCGCCGCAGCCTTGGCGGCGAGCCCACGCATGGAGGCCTGGTTGTTGGCGTAACCTCCCCGGCTCTCGTGCAAGACGTTGGTGATGCCCGGCGCCTGCCAGTCACCGAGCAGCTCGCGCAGATAGTCATGGCACGCCGCCTCCCCCTCTACGAACATCGAGGGGTAGCCGATCTCCTGCTGCTCGGCGTAGATCTGCGCCACCCCGGTCCGCATCGCCTCCGGTGCGGCCTGCAGGTAGCCGACAGGGTGGTACGAGAACGCCTCGGCGTCTGACTCCCAGACCCCGACCGAGTGCGCCATCAGCCGGCGCATCGCCGGCTGGAAGTAGTTGTTGCGAATGACCCCGCAGGCGATGCCGGAGGCGCCGGCGGCTACCCCGGTCTTGTCGAGCACCACCACGTCGGCGCCGCTGCCGAGACCTCGCAGCCGCAGCTCGGCAGCCAGGTGCCACGCGGTGGACAGGCCATGGACGCCCGCGCCGACGACGACGTACCGGATGCCGGTAGGCACCCCCGCGCTCGACGTCCGAGTCGACATCAGACGGCCTCCGTTCACGACTTCCCAAACCGGTGTTGCCCTGTCGGCAACACTGTTGCAATACTGAGTCTCGGACGCTAGCACGGGAGGCAAGAGTTGACTACAGCGAATCGGCCAGTCGCGACGGTCGAGCGGGCGGTCGCGGTGCTGCACACGCTCGCGGCTGCCGCCGGCGACCTTGGCAACAACGAGATCGCCCGTCGGACCGGCATCAACGCCAGCACGGTGTCGCGGCTGCTCGCCACCCTGGCGCACGACGAGCTGGTCAGCCGGGTGTCCGACAGTGGCCGTTTCCGCCTCGGTCCCCGGCTCGTCGAGCTTGGCAACGCCGCACTCGCTCGGGTCGACATGCGGCAGCTCTCGCGCCCGCACCTGGAGGCGTTGACAGCGGCGACCGGCGAGACCGCCACCTTGTCGGTGCCCTACGAGCAGGGAACGATCACCGTCGACTTCGTCCAGAGCCCCTCGTCGGTGCGAAGCGTCGCCCAGGTCGGTCGCCCGGGCATCGACCACGCGACCGCGACCGGCAAGGTCTTCCTCGCGTACGCCGGCAGCGCGCCTACCGGGCCGCTGCCGTCCTACACCCGTCGCACAATCACCGACGTCTCCGTGCTGGCGGCAGAGGTGGCCATGATCCGTGACCGCGGCTGGGCCCAAGCGGTCGGCGAACGTGAGGAGGACCTGAACGCCATCGCTGCACCCGTCTTTCGAGCCGGCACGCTCAGCGCGGTGGTGGGGGTCCAGGGCCCGGCCGGTCGCTTCGACGCGGCGACGATGCCTGCTGCGGTCGAGCAGCTCCTCCTGCACTGCGGCGAGCTCTCCTCAACTCACCGCTAGTCTCGTCTGCGGGCTCACGCCTGTCCTGACCGTTGCCCAGTGGGCAACGACCTTGTGTGACCTGCGTCTCCATGCCAGAGTCAGCAGAGGCCAGACGGGAGGACTTGATGGAATGCAGATCCGGTCGCGGCACAAGGCGCCTGCGTCATGTCTGATGACGTGAGCTGGTACTCCAGTTTTTGGACCTACCTGCAGTTAATCTGGCAAGACCTGATCCAGCTCGCCATCGACCACGCCATCTTGGTGATCATCTCGGTGCTCATCGCAACCGTCATCGGCGTCGGGCTCGGTGTCCTCACCTACCGGACCGAGCGCCCCCGCGAGCTCGTTCTCGCCGTGACCGGGACTTTCCTGACGATCCCGTCGCTGGCTCTGTTCACTCTGCTCATCCAGGTGCCGCTGCTCGGCCTGGGCGCGAAGTCGGTGGTCGTCGCACTCGTCATGTACGGCCTGCTGCCGATCGTCCGCAACACCATCGTCGGGCTCCGCGAGGTCGATCCGGCTATTGTCGAGTCCGCCCAGGGCATGGGCATGGGACGCGCCGCGCGGTTGTGGCGGATCGAGCTGCCGCTGGCCTGGCCAGTCGTCCTCACCGGCGTCCGGGTAGCCACGCTTCTGCTCATCGGCATCGCGGCGATCGGCGCCTACATCAACGGACCCGGTCTGGGAGAGCCGATCTTCGGCGCAAGCATCGGAAGTGCGGCGGCACTCAACGACGTGCTCAGCGGGACGCTAGGCGTCATCGTCTTGGCCATCCTGTTCGATCTTGTCTATGTCGTGATCTCCAGGCTCACGACCTCGAAAGGCATCAGATGACTGACACTCAAGACCCTGACACTCAAGACGCCGTGGCCCCCGACTCCGGGGCTGCCCC